>JALSKR010000248.1 GCA_026988735.1 Sulfurimonas sp. | reverse complement strand
AGGCAGATGCAATTATAATTATTGGTACACGCCTGGCTACTGATAATCCGATGGTACGTTATGCAGTGCGGACAGCGTCTCAGCATAACGGTGCTAAAATAGTTTACGCACATCCTCTTGAAGATGCTTTAATGAAAAATACTGCAACACAGTTTATGAAATATGAAGTAGGTACAGAAGAGGGTGTTATGGCACTTTTGGTGCATGAACTTCTTCAAAACAGAGATATAGATGATGAGACAAAAGCATTTTTGGATGATTTGGACTTAGGATATCTTGAGGCTGAAAGCAATGTAGGCGACGATGAACTGAAACTTATGACAAAATCATTTCAAAGAGCACAAAAACATGTACTTATCATCGGCAGTGATGTGTTTGCTCACAAGCGCGCAAAAAATATTGCGAAACTGGCAGCTTTGATTGAAAAATATACTGAATTTTCATTGCTGATTATTCCTACAGAAGTAAATACTGCAGGGGTTGCCCTTACATGTAAACTCGACACTGATGAAAATATAGGCAATATTGTTGCTTATAATGCAGAAGGTGACTTTATAATGTCATCTTTAAAAGATTCCGATCTAGCGATGCCGGCACTTAATCAAGTGGAAGGAACAGTTGTTAATATTGACAATCAGGTGCTTCCGTTGAATGTAGCACTTCCTTTTGAAGGATATACTTTGAATGATATAGCAAATGCTCTTGGTCTGAAAAAAGAAAATACTATTGATTATACAAAAGAGCTCGACAGATCAAAAGGTTTTAAAGCAATTGCTTTTGATGATTTAGAAAACTTTTTAACACCTTATGGTGAAGATAAAAGGGGCTATATTTTAGATGAAGTTACATGTGAAACAGATTCAGAAGTAGCACCGATTGAAGAGTTGCCTGAATTTAACGGAAGTGTGATTTACAATTGTAACCCTGTTTTGCAATTTAATGCGTTTACAAATAAAACACATCAGTTGGAAAAAGATACGACATTAAGAGGCTCGGCTCAGTTTGCAGCAGCTGCAAAGATTGCAGATGGTGATGTAGTTGAAATAAGCTTTGCATCAAAAACGATACAAAGAGTTTTTAAACAAGATGAAGAACTAAAAGGAACTATAGCACTCAATCCTACCTTCGATTTAGGTCAGGATTTTAGCAGATATAGATTTGAAAAATCCAAAATAGCGAGAGTAATATAATGAGTGAAATTACCATAAACATTGACGGAAAAGATGTTCAGACAAAAGAGGGTGAGTATTTATTAAATGCTGCCCGTGCAAATGATATATTTATTCCTGCCATATGTTATTTAACAAGATGTAGTCCGACTTTAGCCTGTCGTATATGTCTTGTTGAAGCAAATGGAAAACAGGTATATGCATGTAATGCAAAAGCAAAAGAGGGAATGCAGGTAGTAACATCGACTGAATCTATAGAAAAAGAGCGCAGAATCATCATGGAAGTATACGATGTGAACCATCCTCTTCAATGTGGTGTATGTGACCAGTCAGGTGAATGTGAACTGCAAAACTATACACTTGAGATGGGTGTTGATTCACAACACTATTCTATTAAAGATGTAGATAGAAGTTCTCATGACTGGGGACATTTACACTATGATCCGGGTCTTTGTATCGTGTGTGAACGTTGTGTTACTGCTTGTAAGGATATGATAGGTGACAATTCACTCAAAACAATTCCGAGAGGTTCTGATCCGATTAATGCAGACTATAAAGAGAATATGCCAAAAGACGCATATGCAATGTGGAACAAACTGAATAAATCTGTTATTGGTTTGACAAACGGAACAGATGTTTTAGACTGTACTTCATGTGGTGAATGTGCGGCAGTCTGTCCGGTAGGGGCGCTTGTGGATACACAGTTTATGTATAAAGCAAACGCATGGGAACTCAAACAGGTTCCTGCAACCTGCGGACACTGTTCTGCAGGATGTCAGATAACCTATGATTTGAAGCATACAAGTATAGATAATCCGGAAGACAAAATCTACCGTGTAATGAATGAATGGAATTATGTTTCACTGTGTGGTGCAGGCCGTTACGGATTTGATTATCAAAATGCAGGTGTTACGAAAGATGAGACTGCATTTGCGAATGCAATCGAGGCCTTTAAAAAGGCAGATACAATAGCCTTTACATCTACTATTACCAACGAAGAAGCCTATCTTCTTCAAAAAATGAAAGAGAAATTCGGATACAGACTTGTAAATAACGAAGCAAAAGCATTTCAGGATTTTTTAAATAATTATGCACAGATAAGCGGGCATAAACTATACAAAGGTGATCTGGAAAAAGTACATACTACAAACTTCATAGTCTCAGTCGGTTCGGCACTCAAAACTGACAATCCAAATGCGCGCTATGCATTAAATAATTCGTTGACAGTAAAAAAAGGTGCAGGAATTTATTTTCATCCTGTAAAAGATCCTATTATTGAAGGTATAGGGAAGTCTATCATGACAGTTGCACATGCTCCTCTTCAAGAAGAAGTGGCTTTATATCTACTGCTTGATCTCTTTGGGGACAAATCAAAACTGCCTTCTGATATTGTAGCGTATCTAGCTTCTTTTCATTCTCAAAAAACCGTTACAGTTGAAGAAGTTGTGAAAGAAAAAGTTGTAGAACTTGTGAAAGAGACAAAAGTCAATGAAGAAACAGGCATAGAAGAAGAGATTGAAGTGGAAAAAACCAAGATGGTTTCTAAAAAAGTTTCAAAAGAAGTGGAAGTTGATGAGAACAGACTTTTAGAAATTCTTGGTCTTGATGACACATTTATGCAGGCACTCGAAAAGAATCTGAAGAAAAAAGAGACTTTTGCTCTTATGGTTGGACCAGATTTATATATGCATCCAAATGCAAAAAATCTGGCTCGTCTGGTTGCTTTGCTTGAAAAATACTCAGCTTTTGAAGTGACCATGATTCCTACACTTACAAACTCATTGGGTGTAGCACTGATATGTGACCTTGATGATGAAAAAGGCTCTTATACAGTTTCGTATAATACTGAAGGCGATTTTGTACTCTCCGGGCTTGGTGACGGTGATCTGGATATGCCGGCAATCAATCAGCAGGAAGGAACATTGACATCTGTAAACAAACGTGTCAATCCTACAAATGCTGCTATCGGATATGGCGGCTATGAATTAAACGATATTGCAAAAGCTCTTGGATTTGAAGCAGAGAATATTATAGATTACACTGTAAAACTTCCTGTTGCAGCAGGATTTAAGACAGAAGAGTTCGACAATCTGCCGAATCATTATGAAAATGACGGTACAGAAGTAAGAGGTTATGTGTTAGAAAATGTAGCAGTTACTCCAAGTGGTGACGAAAGTGTTGATAGATTCAGTGAAGATAAGTTAGAAGGGTGTATAATTTACTTAGCGAATCCTGTAAGACAATTTACAGAATTTACATATAAAACAACTAACCTTGACGAAGTAAGCGGTATTTACATGAGTGAAGAGTATCTGTCTAAAACTGATTACAATGAGGGCGATACAGTCACAGTAAAAACTAAAAAAGGTGAACTGACTGCAAAAGTTGTCTGTGACAATAAAATTGCAGGTGACATAGTGGTTCTACCGACATTTGATAAAAAATTAAACTCAGAAGCACTCTTTGACGGATATCGTTTTAGTACAGCTTCAATCCAAAAGGGGTAATATATGGATACAGCATATTTAATTGAAACGATTATAAAAGTCGTTGTAATTTTACTTATATTTTCTGCATTAGCAGGTATTGGTACATATTTTGAGCGTAAGGTACTTGCATTTATGCAACGTCGTTTGGGACCAATGTATGTCGGACCATACGGTTTGCTGCAGGTTGCAGCAGACGGTATAAAGCTTTTTACGAAAGAAGATATTATTCCTACCAATGTTGTTGGACCAATATTTAAAATCGCACCGGTTATTACTGCGGCAACTGCATTTATGGCAGCAGCTGCGATTCCGTTTTTTCCACAGTTTACAGTGTTTGGTTATACGGTTCACCCGATTGTAGCTGATTTAAACATAGGTATTTTATATATTCTCGGTGTAATGGCGGTTGGATTATACGGACCGTTACTCGGTGGTATGGCTTCTGCAAACAAATTTTCTCTGCTTTCAGCAGCACGTACAGCAGCGGTATTTATCTCTTATGAGGTTGTAAGTGGTTTGGCTATTCTTGCACCTATTATGATGGTTGGTTCATTGTCCCTGATTGATTTTAATAATTACCAGGCAGGTGGAATCAGTGACTGGATTGTTTGGTCTCAGCCTGTGGCTTTTGTACTATTTTGGATAGCGGCATTTGCTGAAACAGGACGTACACCTTTCCACCTTATAGCAAATGACCATGAAATTATTGATGGTTTTGGAACTGAGTATTCAGGAATGAGATGGGGTCTTTTCTTTATCGGTGAGTATGCAAATATGTTCTTTATCTCTTTTGTTATTCCGCTTATCTTTTTAGGCGGATATGGCGATGGAAGTATGCTTGGCGCATTGGGACTTATAGCAAAAGTGGCATTTTTCTTTTTCTTTTTCTTATGGACAAGAGCTGCCTGGCCGGATGTAAGACCGGATCAGTTGATGTGGTTATGTTGGAAAGTACTAATGCCATTGGCCGTGATTAATGTTGTAATCACTGGTTTTGTGATGATGTTTTAAGGGGATAATGAATGAAAATGGAACAATTTAATGATAGAAATGTAGCAGATAACGGCTACTTTTTAGTTGATATTGAAGATTATCCTACTGACGGTTGGGGTAAATTTAAGCGTGTGGTAAAAAGAACTTTCAGGGCTGAACTTTTTGTAGGCTTGTGGGTAGTGCTTCGTGAAATGATTAAGTTTGATATTCATACAGTACAGTATCCGGAAGAAAAACTGCCAATCGGTCCTCGTTATCGTGCGGTACATGAAATGAAAAGACTTTGGGAAAGTGATGCTGAGCGTTGTATCGGATGTGGACTTTGTGAAAAAATCTGTATTTCAGACTGTATACGTATGGATACCAAGATAGATGAAAACTCACGAAAAGAGGTAACAGAATATACAATTAATTTAGGGCGCTGTATCTTCTGTGGATATTGTGCAGAAGTGTGCCCTGAACTTGCAATTACACACGGTGGAGAGTATGAGCAGGCATCAGAGCAACGTGAGCATTTTGTTGATTATGCATATATGCTGACGCCACTTGACAAAATGAAAGCCGGAACTCAAATGGAGTTTGAAGGCTTTGGTGCGATTACACCACATGAAGATGAGCGTGTTAAAAAAACACCTCTAGCATATTAAGGAGTTTGGATTATGTTTGAAGCGGTAGCATTTTACTTGTTTGCATTTTTAACGATAACGATGTTTTTCATCACAGTGACAACATCACAGGCGTTATATGCATTAAGTGCATTGGCAGCGGGAATGATTTTTATATCGGCATTTTTCTTTATTCTGGGTGCTGATTTTTTAGGTGCAGTGCAAATCATTGTTTACACGGGTGCAGTAATGGCTCTGTATGCTTTTGGTATGATGTTTTTTGATACGACAAGAGAAGTAAAAGAGAAGCAGGGGAACAAATATATCATTGTCGGATTGTCGACACTGGCAGCAGTTTTAGTCGTTGTCATATTTGCAGCGCCTATGGTGTCTGAAAATATTGTTGCCCTTTACCCGGCAATTGAGGGTGTAGGTAATACGCAAGAAGTAGGACTGGTTTTATTTACAAAGTATCTAGTACCATTTGAAGTTGCTGCAATTATGCTCCTTGTTGCAATGGTAGCAGGTATAGTTCTTGCAGGAAAGAAAATGGATCTTTCAATTACACTGATGAATGATGCTGAAATTGAAGAACAAAAAAATAAAAAGGTACTTTCATGATGGAAATAGGTTTAAATCATTATCTAGTTTTATCTACTATTTTATTTGCTATTGGTTTAGTGGGTGTAATGCGTAGAAAAAACCTTCTTTTACTGTTTTTTGCAACGGAAATATTATTAAACGCGGTTAATGTTGCTTTTGCGGCAATTTCACATTATTATGGTGATTTGACTGGTCAGATGTTTGCATTTTTTGTAATTGCCATAGCTGCTTCGGAAGTTGCAGTCGGTCTTGGACTCCTGATAGTATGGTATAAACGCCACAGTTCGATTGACTTAGATGCATTAACAACGATGAAAGGATAAAACATGGAAAAGTATTTATATATAGCACTCTTTGCTCCACTTGTCAGTTCTTTGTTTTCAGCGTTGTTTACAGCGACACCGAAAAAACTCTTTACCGGTATTATTGCAAGTACATTGATATTTGTGTCATTTATTGCAAGTACAATACTTTTGGCTTACATACTCAAAGGCGGAGAACCTATACATGTAGAGATGATGACATGGATGGCAACGGGAGATCTCTACATTCCTTTTGGTTTTGTAGTTGATCAAATATCTGTTACTATGATGATGGTTGTTACTTTGGTTTCAACAATTGTACATATTTATTCTATCGGTTATATGGACCATGACAAAGGTTTTAACCGTTTCTTCGCATGGTTGTCAGCGTTTGTATTTTCAATGATGATTCTTGTAATGAGTGACAACTATGCTGGTCTGTTTATAGGCTGGGAAGGTGTTGGTCTTTGTTCATGGGGTCTGATTGGTTTTTGGTATCATAAAGAGATCGCTACATGGGCAGCGAATGAAGCATTTATTATGAACCGTATTGCCGACCTTGGTATGCTTATTGGTATATTTTTGGTATATTGGAATACAGGTACACTACAATATGATGAAGCATTTGCTGTAATGCCTTCACTTGATACTGCAACTCTTACATGGATGGGAATATTCTTGTTTATAGGTGCCATGGGTAAATCGGCACAGTTTCCGTTACATACTTGGCTTGCAGATGCGATGGAAGGTCCTACACCTGTATCTGCCCTTATCCACGCGGCAACAATGGTAACAGCCGGTGTTTATCTTGTAGTACGCTCAAATGAACTTTACAGCCTGATTCCTCATGTAGGACTCTTTATCGCTTCACTTGGTGCTTTTGTAGCACTCTTTGCAGCATCTATGGCACTTGTAAACCGTGATATGAAAAGAATCATCGCATACTCTACACTTTCTCAGTTAGGGTATATGTTTGCAGCAGCTGGTCTTGGAGCATATTGGGTAGCACTTTTTCACCTTATGGCACACGCATTCTTTAAAGCACTTCTTTTCTTAGGTGCAGGTAATGTTATGCATGCTATGCATGATGAACTTGATCCGTTTAAAATGGGTGGTTTGAAAAAAGTGATGAAATGGACATGGATTATGATGACGATTGCTTCATTGGCACTGGCGGGAATCTTTCCATTTGCAGGATTCTTTTCAAAAGATACAATTCTTGAAGCAGCATTTGCAGAACATCACTTTGTTATCTACGGAGTACTCCTGTTTACTGCAGGTTTGACAGCATTCTATTCATTCAGACTTGTAGCGCTTATCTTCCATGGTGAAGAGCGCTATAAAATATTTGGAATTCACCCACATGAAGCGTACAGATTTATGCTTATAGCAATGAGTCCGTTACTGATTCTTGCAATGATTGCAGGAATTTTTCAAGAGCCGTTCTTTGGAATGGTTGAAGAGATATTAAGTGCGCATGAATACCATATTCATTCACACACAACATTGTGGATAATGTTAGTAGGTACACAGCTTTTTGTTGGTCTTGCAATTTTATATGCATATAAAAAGTATGCGTCATGGAGCCGTGTTCCAGACGGAACAAGCCCAATAGAAAATTCATTTATTTATAAACTTCTGTTTAATCAGTACTACATTCCGTATTTTTACGAAGAGTACATTGTAAAACCGTACAGAGAGGCTTCTGAACTTTTCTGGACAAAAGTAGATATGAAAATTGTGGATGCTACTGTTGACGGGATTGCAGGTATTGTATATGGTACCGGTAAGAAAACTAGGAAAATGCAAAGTGGTAATTTATCTACAATGCTTAAATGGATGGTAGCAGGTTTAGTTGGTCTGCTCTCACTCGCTGTAGTGTTTGGACTTGCAGCAAGATATTCTGATAAGATTGTTATATTCTTATCAGCTCTAGGAGTTTAGTATATGTTAGATCATATTTTATCGTTATTAATTTTCTTTCCGGCATTGGCAGCTGTATTTGGTTTTATGATACAAAAAGAGAGTATGCGTGCATACGGTGTTGCAGTTTCTGCGATTGAGTTTG
>JALSKR010000247.1 GCA_026988735.1 Sulfurimonas sp. | reverse complement strand
AAATTTTACTCATAACCCGTGCAAACAAAGAGGAATTTATCATAGATGCTTCATCTATAAGCACAACAGAATAGGGAAACTTGTCACTCCCCTCATGCTTAACCAGCAGTGACTGAATCGTTGCAGATTCAAACCCTGTTGTGTCACTGATTCTCTGCGCTGCTATGCCACTCAAAGCACAGGTTATAATCTCTTTTTTATCATATCGGGTACTAAGCAGTTCCAAAATTGTTTTTGAGGTTGTGCTTTTTCCCGTTCCTGCATACCCGACCAAAAACAGAAGTGCTGCGCCGTTGTTTATCATCTCTACTGCAGATTTTTGCTGCTCTCCAAGTTTGAGTGAACTCTCTGCCAAAAAAGCATCTAGATCTTTTACAAACCCTCCGCTGTCAAGTTTTGCGCGTGTGGTAAAATCATCATATAAAAATTTCTCTGCATCATAGAGTCTTGCAGGAGAGACCCGATCGTTTTTCATAATCACTATGCTTTGTTCTAAGACACGCTCCACTAGAGCTACCTCATAGAGATTTTGTTTGTTTACAAACCCAAGTAACTCATCAAGTCCATTAAATAAAACCTCTTTTGCTATACAGCTGTTGCCCTGTGCTTCACAATAGTTTAACAAAACATAATCCATAGCAGAACTGATCCGCTGTTCATTCTCAGGGGCAACACCCATTTTCAGTGCAAGTTCATCGGCACGCTTAAATCCTATGGAGTTTATACTTGTCAGTATGTAGGGGTTGTCTTTTATTTTTGTGCAGGGTTCATCCACATCTTTCATTGCTGTGGCAATTGTTGTCAAAAGAGTAGGCGATACATCATAAGGACTTAAAAACTCGCCCAAACGCCGCATAGAACGAAACTGCTTCCAAGAAGCCTGAATCTTTTTAAGACGCTTCTCTTTGATACCTTTAAATTCGAGCAGTTTTTCTATATCATTGTCTAAAATATTGACAAGTTCCTCAGCTCCGAAGTGCTCTATCAAATCTGCTGAGAGTTTTTTTGTAAAGCCTTTTATGATTTTATTTAAGAAGAAAAAGAGTTCATTTTGATTGACTTTGATAGTGTCAAACTTAAAAGTCTTACCATACTTCTTATGCTCTTCATAATGCCCCTCAAGGGTAATAGCCGAACCTTTCAAATTTTCCACATCACTCTCAAAATAGGTTCCGCTGATTTTTTCACCGCTTTTTAAAACCGCGATAAAAAAGCCCTCAGACTCAAAAAGAATTCTGTCAATTTGTCCTATAAGTGTTTGCAAAACTTACACACACCCAAGTATAAAATTTTCATAACTATCAATCTGCGCAAAATTAATTTCATAACTACCATCCAAAAATTTATCAATACGGACAGAGTCCACCCCTATTTCAGCCAATTTTTTATAGGTTAGAAGTTCTCCTTCTTTCAAAGTAAGCACATCTCTTAAAATCCATTTTCCAAGTGCTTTATTTGGATCCGACATTAAAGCCTTTGCATTAGCTTGACATACCTTTGCCTGTAAAACAGTTCCATTAGGTAATCGCAATGTAAAATGTTTATTTCGCGGAGGAAAAAAGTCTTTTTTACATTTATGTATTGCAATAGGAATAGGAATATATACTTCATTTACATCCCTTTGTCTTCCGTGTGCGTTCCACTGATTAAGCCCACTCTTTGCTTTTACATCTTTATTACTCCCATATAAAGGCAAATACAATGTATCAACAATTTTATATCGTATATCATCCTCTGTTGCATGACTTGAAAAACATTCGGCTATCTCTTCTAATGGGTTTTTCATAATTTTTACTGGAAATTCACAAAGAAATGTTTTTGTTTCAAAACGCTTAAAAAGTGTACTCTTAGAAAGGTTGAAAGAGTACTCGTGTAATCCATCATTGAAAATAATACTATTATTTTTCTTTACAACATCTCTTATATTCACTAAATCGATGCTATACATTCTCTCTTCATATATTTTAAATATTTCTTTATCACGCAATACACAGTGATAGCAACTTTTTTCTAAAGCATATAAATTTTGTGTAAATTCAATGCGTTTATTTCTTAAATTAGCAACAGTTTGAATAAGTTCCAATGGCTCTTTCGTATCATATAATGATTTGTCCTTGTTAAACTCAGCTACTTTTTGAAATGTCTTATAATTATTTGCCAAAAAAGTTTTTAGCCCTATTCCTATCCTGCCTTTATAAGCATCAAGTGCGATGTCTCCGCGAGATAAGTCATTTGCAGTAAAAACATTACAAAAAACCTTTTCAGCAACTCTATAATATAAATATGGTGTAGCAGAATCAGAAAACAGATTGGATAAAGAGCCTATGAGTTGTAATTTTTTTTCATACTCATATTGTAAGTCTTTCGTTTGCGTGTCATAAAACATTTTTAATCTCATTGGCTATGGCTTCTATAACTTTTACTGTTACAGAATTTCCTGCCTGTTTATACTGATGACACAATGCCATATTTTGAGGAAAAGAGAAATCATCAGAGAATCCCTGAAAGCGAACACACTCTTTTGGAGTCAATTTTCGTATACCTTTTGCATCTTTAACGATAGGCACATTATGCCCACCAGTTCCCATATTTGCAGTTAATGTTGGACAAAGGTTATTTTTATTTTCCCTTACATAATGTCTTCTCCACTGATAAACAGTATCCGTACGGACAACACCATCTTTCAATTTTTCATAAAGAGGCTTATTGTTATAGTAAAACTTCTCATCGATATCACGCTCTAACATATCTTCTATAGTTTTTCCACTCTTATATGCTTGTGGAAATGTAAACTCTATATTGTGATTTAAAAATGCAACAATATAAATTCTCTCTCTATTTTGGGGTATTCCAAAGTCTTTTGTGTTGAGCACTTTTGCATAAACCTTATACCCAATCTCTTGCAATGTCTCTTTTACTGTTTCAAATGTTCTACCATTGTCATGCCCTACAAACCCTTTCACATTTTCTAAAAACAAAACCTTTGGTTTGTGAAATTTTGCTATTCTAGCAATATCAAAAAAGAGTGTTCCTCTTGTATCTTCAAATCCTCTTCTATGTCCTGCTACACTAAATGCTTGACAGGGAAAACCTGCTAAGAGGATATCATGTTGAGGAATATTTTCCTCTTTTATTTTTGTTATGTCCCCATATGGAACTTCATTATAATTATGATAATATGTTTTTTGTGCATACTCATCTATTTCTGAAGAGAAGACAACTTTACATCTATTTTTAAAGACATTACAAAATCCACTACGAATTCCACCTATACCGGCAAAAAGATCAATAATCCTATATTGCATATCAGAAGTATCCACAATATTAGCATCTAACATATCCGATTTGTTATTTTGCAATAGTTGTGCCATACTCTACTCCATTTTTTTCTTTATTTTACATAAAAAGTAAATTTTATAAAATAAATATTACAATTTGCAATATTTATTTTGTCACTATCGCAAAACTCTGTTCTAAGATTTCTGTATGTTTTTTTATAAAATCATTTAAATCTTTGAGCTTTAATTTTTTAATCTTTTGCAATTCTATTTCAGAATGATTCAAAGGAAAACCTTTATAATAATCATTAAATGTTCGTTGTAATCTTTGACTCATAGTCTCCACTCTTAGCGGTTCACTGCCAAGTAAAAATTTCTTTGTCTGTTCAAGCTCTTCTTTGCTTACACCTTTATGCACAAATTCTGAAATAACATTGACAACCGTTTTTTTTGCTTCATCCATTGAGTCAAGCTTTGTCTGTAGATACCCATCAAAATAAGAAGCAGATTTGTTTACATGTACACGCGCATAAGCTGAGTATGCAAGACCGCGTTTTACACGAATCTCTTCCATCAAACGGCTTCCAAAACCACCTGTTCCAAGAATAAATGTAGCCACTCTTGCTTTGTAATACTCCTCATCATCAACAGCCATATTATAAGGTGAACCAAAATAGATATATGCCTGCTCAGTCTCTCTTTTTAAGATACTCTCTTTTGGCTTGTCACTTGCACGAAAATGCGGTAATGGTTCGCTTTTTCCTTTTGGTAGTTTGTTTAAGATTTTTGCTATGTTCTTTTTTACTTCTGCTATCTCAACATCTCCACCTATAACCACAATAGCACGAGAGAGTACTAAATGCTCTTTCACAAAACCTTTCACATCATCAAGTGTTATGCTTGTAACACTTTCTACCGTTCCTAATGTTGGTTGTGCCAAAGGAGTATTTGAAAAAAGCAGTTTTTTCAGTTCATTTGAGGCTACATAATCAAAGTCATTCTCTTTTCTGCTTAAAGTACCGATTGTCATAGTCTTGACTTTTGAGAGTGCCTCTTGCGTATAATTGGGGTCTTTAAGCAGACTACTCATAAATTTTACTGCATTGGTAAACTCATCTTTTAATGAACTTGCTTCAAGCACAAAAGTTTCTCTTCCTGTATTTGCAGATATATGTATAGCCCGTGATTCAAGCTCTTCTGAAAAACCGTTCGAACCTAACTTCTTTGTTCCTTCATTTAACATTTTTGAAGAAAATTTTGCTAATCCTACTATTTTTGTATCTGTTATGCTTCCGCTGTTTGTAAAAACTATTTGTGTATTTACCAAAGGGAGTCTTGTATCTTTCTCAAAAATAAGCGGAACTTTGATTCCCTTTACTTCTATAAAGTCTATTTGTGCTGCCATTATTATCTGTCCTATTACTAAAATTATTACAAAGATTTTCATTAATTAAATATCTCTAAAGTCTCATAAGCTGTATTTCTTACAGCTGGTATCTCACCAACATCGCGTATCAGGTGTACCATTTCATCTTTTGCCATATGATACGCAGCTCCAGCTGAGCTGACAACATTTTCTTCCATCATCGTTGAGCCTAAATCATTTGCACCAAAACGCAGTGCCATTTGACCGATATACGGTCCCTGTGTAACCCATGAACTTTGAATATTTGGCACATTGTCAAGATACAGGCGTGCTACTGCCAAAAGTCTGAGATAACGATTTGATGAGGGTTTTTCCATATCGGGAATAAGACGCAGCAGTTCTGTATTTTTGCCCTGAAAGCTCCACATAATAAAAGCTCTAAAGCCACCTGTTTCATCCTGCAAATTCCTTATCATATCAAAATGCTCAATAATATCTTCATCACTCTCAACCGTTCCGTACATCATCGTAGCCGTACTCATAATGTCAAGTTTATGTGCCTGACGATGCACATCTACCCAGACCTCAGCATCTATCTTTTTAGGTGCGATTATATCTCTAACCTTGTCAGAAAGTATTTCAGCTCCTGCACCAGGAATAGAAGCAAGCCCTTTGGCTTTGAGTCGTGCAAGTACCTCTTGAATTGTTATACGCGAAACTTTTGCGATAAAATCAAGCTCAATAGAGCTGAACCCGTGAATAGTAATAGTCGGATATTTTTGATGAATATGTTCCACCAAATCTTCATACCACTCTATCTTGAGTTTCGGATGTACACCACCCTGAAAAAGTATCTGTGTTCCACCGATTTCAAGAAGTTCCTCTATCTTTGCATCTATTTCGTCAAATGTTAGCACATAAGCATCTGCATCTTTTTCATGCCTGTAAAAAGCACAAAACTTACAGTCAACCCAACAGATATTTGTATAGTTGATATTTCTGTCGATGACAAAAGTTGTAATCCCTTTTGGGTGTAACTCTTTTTTCTTCTGTGTTGCCATGCGCCCCAACTCTTTTAAATCTGCATGACGAATTAAATCAAGGGCTTCTTCTTTTGTTAGTCTACTCAATTATTTCCATCCTCTGTTTCGTGAACTGATAGACCTCTTTTTGATAAAGAGTCTATAAAAAATATACATTGCAAGCATACCAATAAATATACCTAGAATTACCTGAAGCCAAGCTGCTAGATTTAAAATTTTATGTAAAATATCTGCATGCTCTTTCTTGTCTATATTTACATTTGCCATCTCTGCAATATGTGCCATTGCTGAAACTGCCAAATTTCCCTCCGGTATACTTTGATGACAGGCTATACATGCCCCTGCTCTGTCTGTTTTGTCAATCTGTGCCTGACTCAGAGGCTGTGAAAGTTTCCAGTGATGCCCAACAGTCTGTAGTTGTGTTCCGTTTTTATCTAAAAATTTTGAGTAATCAAAATGCAGATTCGGTATGGCAGGGATCTGTTCATCTACAATCGTCGGCATAATTTTTCCATCAGCACTCATGATATCCACTATAGTATCAACAGAAGGATCAAATGTTGTTTGAGAACCTGTTATACCGTAGCCTAGTGCCTTCTTCATAGCATGACAACTCTCACAGCTACGAGGTTCTTTTTGAATAGTATGTGGCTGAATCGGTGCCATATCTATGGCATTTTGACCCTCATCTCCCGCACCTTCCACATTTGGTATTTTAAAAATATGATTTTGCAACAGTGCCTTGCCGTCTTTGCCTATAACTGTTATAGTTGTCTGACATCCTGGAATTGTCGGGCTTATCCGTCCCTCTCCGTTTTGGGACAAAGCCGGATCTTCCCAGCGTAAAAAACTTCTTGTTTCAGTAACCTGTCCGTCAACCAGATATTTTTTTAATGATTTTCGCATAATACCCGTCTGCCCGTGTATATCATGATCATGTGAAGACTGCAAAAAGTCAGGATTTTGTTTGCCTCCACTGTAGTCAATTTTCACATGACAGCCATAACACTGTGGTGCCCAGGTTGCATGACAGGTGTAACACTCAAGTCTGTCATTGTGTGCCGTAATCTTATCCATTGCCAGAAGTCCTGCTTTTGAGAGTTTTTCCTCTTTTTTAAGTAGCTTAAGCGGTTTAAGCACGACATCTTTTCCGCTTGCCAGATGCATAATGACTTCATTACCTTTTTTGGTTGCATGTATCAAAGGATTTCCCCGTGCTGAGAGCAGGTAGCCCTCGTCAGGCTTATTGACGCTTCCCTGTTTCAGGTACTCTGCCATTGTTTTTGTCACGCCTCGGGACTCTCCTGTTTGTGGAGATGTATTAAACTCATCACTGTAGCCCAGTGGCAGTTCCCACGGATACTTTTTTGTTGTTCCGTGACAGTCCTGACACTCTATCTCTACAGCACCGGCATTTGCCCCGCTTAAAAAACCGTCTCCGTGCATATCATTGGATGTGTGACAATCCTGGCACAGCATTCCCTTTTTGAAATGCACATCTCCCTGCATGTGGATATATCTCTTTGTATGCAGTTTTGGCTGGGGATTTCCCTCTTTGTCAAAAGTTGCCTTATAGGCAGTTTCCATCAGTCCCTGATACGAAACCCCGATGCGCTTTCCGCGATTATGACAGGTTGAGCATGTTTCTGTCGGAATGCCCGAATAACTCTGTTTATGCACCGTAACTTTTGTTTCGCGTGATGACTGTATCTGATGGACAAGCAGGTGACCCCGTTCTTTATGCGATATACTTTTGTCACTTCCCTCATAAAAGCCTTCGTTTGAGTAGGGAATATGACAGGCTGCACAGCCTATACCTCGAAAATCACCTCTTTTTTGACGCCCTTTGCTTCCTGTATGACAACGCAGACACTCTTGACGCAAATAGGTATATACTGCCAAAGAGGGATCTTTTTCAACCTCCTCAGCCGTCGGTGCAGAAGGCAGCTCGGTCATCTCTTTTGGAAAGCCTTGCGGTTCCATTTTTGAGAGTTTTTGCATATACTCCTGATACTTTTTTGTACCAAGACGCGCATGCACATCTTGAGGATTTTTTGTTTTATAGGTTCCTACTGTATGATTGTAGCCCTCTTTTCCGCCAAAACTCCAAAGTGCCCCCTGAATTTTCCCCTGTTCTGTCATCATCAGAGAATTCATCTGCGCTGCAACTTCTTCTTTGTGACACATGCCACAGGTATTTTGGTTTACCCAGGTACTTCCCGGTGCAGGATAGAACTCTTTTGGCCCTTCATGGGTTAAAAAGTATTTGACAGTTCCTTTATGGGCTTTGCTTTTATGTTTTGTAGCCGGATTTCCTCCATGACAGACAATACAGCTGTTTTTAGGATACCCTGCTTCTTTTGCTTTTTTTGCAATAGCCTTTGCCATACCGGACTCGGGAGCTCTGATATGCTCTATACCCCCGTGACATTTCAGACAATTGTTTTTTGCATGAAAATTAGTCGATGCAAATAAAAATGTTGCAAAAAAAACAGTGAGCCAGAGTACCTTTGTCATCCATTTATGCCTTTTTGTCTTTTGCTATTGCATCCAAAACACCATTGATAAACTTTGGAGACTGTTCCGTTCCAAATGATT
>JALSKR010000246.1 GCA_026988735.1 Sulfurimonas sp. | reverse complement strand
CTCGCCTTCACTATGTAGTAAACGATAAAAATCACTCAATAAAAGATTTAACTCGCTAGGATTAATATCAGCAGGATAATTTAGATAAATTACATATGTTTTTCCATCTGCATTTGCAATCATGCCATCTCTCTTAATCTCGTCTAAAATTTTTGCGCTGGACAGTAAACGACCTTGAAACTGCTGTTTCCAATACTCCGTTATTCCACTTGTTATATTTATAGCTAAAGCTGGTAAACGCCTATATGTATATACAGTTTCCGCTAAATGACGCATAAGCGTTCTATCTGCTTCCACACTCCCACATTGAGGACAGCAGTGTAAGCCTTCCTTGTTTTTGGAAAAGTCATTTCCTTGCCATTCACATAAATTACATAATTTAACTTTATTATGTATTATGTTTTCAATTTTAGGAATCTCATCCAACATAGGAGGATGCATTGCATGTATTGACTCATCTATTCTGGAGAAAAGCCCAGGTCGAGTTTTATTAAAAAGTGCAAGCATACCAGGGATATTGCCAAGTTCCCAACTACAACTTTCAACATAATAGCTATACTCTACATCTGTATAATTATGCGGTACATCTATACTGAAACCGCCTATCTCATTATACATTTTTCGTCTCATGATGAAAAATCCACCTTGTACATGTTTAAACATGCGATTTGGATTTTCAATAGCAAAATTTTTATTTCTAAAATTTTTGAACTCAGCTATCCCTGAAGGATAATCTTTACCATAAAGATAGCTAGGAGAATAGCCAAGTGTCCCTGCTTGACCCACTTTAGGATTATGTTCCATATAATTAACTAAGTTTTTTTCCCAACCATAGTCAAAAACAAAACCTTCTTTACCACAAACATATACAGCGTAATCTGAATCACTATTTTCTAAAGCCAAATTTGTACCTGGACCAACCAATGCATTGGTATCATTAAAAATTACGGTAACTTCATCACGTGAAGCTTCTAGCTTCTTCAAATATTTCTTAACAGCCTCTTTACTGTCATTATCACAAACAATTAAACGAAAAGGTAGTGAAGTGTACTTTAACAATCTTCTACACACTTCTTTTAGTTCAGGCAAGTTGTTCCAACTTACGACAATAAGATCTAACCTTTTTTCTTCCCATACTCTTAAAAGAGTATGTACAAGATCCGGTATATTAAATTTTTGTTTTATATGATTTAATGCATTATCTACAATAGCATCTACTTTACTATCAGGCAATGTATAAAATCTTTTTATATCAGCAGCTATACTATTTGCGTTACTGCTTGTTACTATACCTGTCAATTCATCTAAGACTAAATCAGGGATACCGGAAACTGCTGTTGTGAGCACCGGTATTCCAGCTGACATTGCCTCCATAAGTACAGTAGGTATACCATCCATATCTCCATCTTTTGCACGGATAGATGGACAAGCAAATAGATCATTATTGGAAAATATTTCTAACATCTCTGTTCTATTTTTAACGCCGCCATGTATAATTACATTGTTCAAATTGTGAGTTTTAATCAAAGACTTATACTCATCTTCCAAATCTCCATAACCGTGAATATTGATAATAATATCATCGAGATATTTAGCTGCCTCAATAAGGTAAATAAGTCCTTTTTTTTCTGTAAATCGGTGAATAGCACAAATAGATCTTGTTTCTCTTTTGGTATGTTTTGCGGTGAGTCCTTGTTTATAAAGTTCTGTGTCCACACCATTTGGATTAATTAACATTTTGTTTTCAGAGACATTTCTTTCCAATAAATAATTAAAATGAAATCTTGCAGGTACAAATACTTTGGCACAATAATCTGATGCAGCTATTTCACTAATCCGGTTTCTTTTATCATTTTCATAACGGAAAATATCTTGAGCATGTGCTATAAATGTAAAACGCTTCTTAGCTATTTCACATGCAGGCCATACCATATCGGTTACGGTAGGATATGTGAAATGTGAATGAACTATTGAACGGTTATCCCTTATTAACAACTCAGCAAAATGTGCTACATCATTTACTCTTTCCCATTCAATTGGAAAATCAGGTACAAAATCTTTAAACGGTGATTGCTTACAATAAACTTTTACATCATAACCATCTTCGACTAAGATTCTCAACTCATTCAAGACAAATGTTTCTGAAGGAACAGGAAAGTGCCATAAAAAATATGCAATTTTTATTTTTTTACTACTTTCTTTTTTTAAAATTTTATTGTATATTTTTTCTAAATTTTTCTTATAAACAGCTATGTCAAATTTTTGTTTTACATCTTTTTGGGCAGTAGTCCCAACTTTTTTAATGATTTTCGGATTTTTTGCAACCTTTTTTAATATTTTTGCAACTGAGTAAATATCCTTATAATCAACTAAATAACCGGATTTTTTATCCTCAATTAATTCTGGAACAGCACCCCATGCATAAGCAATTACAAGTTTAGATGAAGCCATACCCTCTGCTACAGTTCGTCCAAAAGATTCTGTAAAGTTAGATAAGCTTAAAACTATATCTATATCATTCATCGCTTCTTGAGGAGTTTTTCGGTAACCCAAAATTTTTACATTTTTTAGATTAAGTTTATTTATATTTTGTGTTAATTCATTTTCTGGTCCTATAATGCAAAACATCAATTTTGATTCATTTTTACAAAGCTTAGCAACTTCAATAAAATCATTAATTCCTTTTTTTGGAATATTGCTACTAATTATTCCAACAGTTATATTGTCTTTATCTAAAGGTTTTTGATGATATTTTTCAGTATTCAAGGTATTGTATAAAAGAAAGTTTGAATCATTTTCTTCTAATTTATATGCATTTAATGTTGCACGAGAATTTCCAATAATATAGTCTGTTCTATTTATCACTTCGTCAATAATTGAATCAACAGGTAATCCAATATAGTCAGTTAATCCATTATCTCCGGTAATGAGTTCACGTATGTGGGTTAAAGTAGCAATATTCATATTTCTACCTGCAATTAAGGCTTCTCGAAGCATAATGGTATTTACATGTATAATATTTATATTTTCTTCATTAAGAATCTTTTCATACTTTCTAACTGCTTCGACATTAACCGGATTGTTACTTTTCCACCAGCCATAAGAAAAAACATATATCTTTTTAACAAAAGGTTTTACTAAATTTAAATATTCTTGATTCATCATTGGTGTAGTTAATATTACATTTGAATTTTCAGATGCTGCTTCAATCATATCTAGTAAACTTCTTTCGCTGCCATAAATGGTTTTTCCAACAATATGAGCACAAATCAAGACATTTCTTTTGCTTAAATTATGCCTAGCTTCTCCTTTGTGCACTACAATATTTTGCTTTTCATTTTTTTTCTCTATTCCATATGCTAAATAATGCTCCAGAGCACTTGTGAAAGTCCCCTTATGTATAGCATTTTGAACATCTGGATATAGCTTTAGATAATCTTTTTCATTAAAAAAATTTAAATTCTTATATAGTCTTCTTTTGCCGGTATTTACTTCTTCCCATCCAAAAAAAAGTAAATGTTCAAGACCAGACCCAAGCTTTCTATTCTCAACTACTTTTTTTACATCATTATTTTGATGTAAATATTTTTCTTCATCAAAAAAATTTAAGAATCTTTCACTTGCAAATTCTAATTTTTTATGCATTTCTAAAATTGTTTTATTTATATGTTTTACATTTTTAGTTTTTTCTAATGCTTTGATTTTGTTGTCTAAATATTTTTTTTGTATTTTAAAGATATTTTTATAGTTTTGTAGTCTTTTATTCTCAAAGCTTATTTTTTCTTTTTCTTTAACTAATTTTTCAATTTTACTTTCATCAAAGTCAAGATTTTTTTTTTTCGAAATATTTTGTATTTTTGTAGTAGTTTTTTGCTTAAAAAATGTTCTCTCTTCTCTTTTCCCAAAACATACATAATGCCATAAAAAATCAAACTTATCCTCAAGTTTTTGCAAATCTTCATAACTGTTTTTATAAGCAGTTACATCAAATGAGTCTTTGAGTGTTTCATACTCTTGCAGTTCATTTTCATTTGCAAAACGAAACTCTTTTAATCCATAGGTAACATAATGAATAAATGGCAATACACCAGCTTCTTGAATATCCCCATAATACTCTCTATACCAAACAGGATCAAAAAGGGCATTGGGCTTTCTGTCTTCTTTAAGTCCAAATTTTACAAAATGCTCTAGTGGTAACTCTTTTGCTCTTCTGGCATCTTTGTATTCACGAACATAAAATTTACTGTCGAAAAGTCCACTCTCTTCTATGATTTTTTTATACTCTTCAAATTCATTTGTATCAGTCATTTGTCCCTCTTATTGTTTTTTGTAAGTCTCTTATAGGTTTTGTATATATCCAACATTTTGACTCTTTTATGCTTGCCAGATCATCTACAATGGCATTTATCTCATTGTTGAGTGCTGTTATGGTTGCTTCTTTTTCCTCTTTCTCTTTTTGTTCTGTCTGCAGCAGTCTCTGGAGCTCTTCGAGTTGGGTTGTTTGTGTCTGAGTGGTCTCCTGGAGCTGTTGGTTGAGTTCCTGAAGTTGCCCATTCACTGCCTGAAGTTCTTTATTGAGTGTTTCTTTTTCTTCTAAAAGAGTGCTTAGCAGACCGTTTTGCTCTTTGATGCTTGCCAGGTCATCTATAATGGCATTTATCTCATTGTTGAGTGCTGTTATGGTTGCCTCTTTCTCCTCTTTTTCTGTTTGTTCTCTCTGCAGCAGTCTCTGGAGCTCTTCGAGTTGGGTTGTTTGTGTCTGAGTGGTCTCCTGGAGCTGTTGGTTGAGTTCCTGAAGTTGCTGGTTTGTTGTCTCTTTCTCTTGTAGGAGACTTTCCATTTTTGCATTTTCTTCTTTGAGGACTAACAGGTCTTCTACTAAACTGTCTATGTCATCATTCAGTGCTGCTTCTGATTTTTCTTTTTCCTGCAGAAGATTTTGAAGTTGAGCATTTTGTTCTTTGACAGCCAGTAAATCCTCTGTGAGACTCTCTATCTCAGCATTAGGAGTTGGTTTGTTGTGTCTAATTTTCTTTTTGTTACTTTTTTTCATGCGTTATCCTACTTACAACCCTATTCTTAAAGTATACAAGAAATAAATTTTTTATTCATTTCTATTTAATCCAAAATTTTCATATATATTTGTTAGATTTATATTATAACATTTATCTTCTTTTAGTTCATCATCCCATGTTTGTTTCATATATGCTTTTTCCCTTTTAAATCTTTCTATGTTGTGAAGCGTATCTTCTTCTCCTCTGCTTACAGATTCATGATGATAAAGCTCAACATAAGGTGTCCAGAGATTACGATAGCCTTTTTCAAGTAATTTTAAACAAAAATCAACATCGTTAAAGGCAACAGTGAGGTCTTGTTCATTTAGGCCGTTTACTTCTAGATAAAGTGATTTTTTTACTACAAGGCAGGCACCAGTAACGGCACTGTAGTTTTGGATGATTTTAAGTCTGGAAAAGTAGCCCTCTGAGTGACGCGGAAAGTATTTGTGTGAATGTCCAGCCACACCACCTATGCCTAGTATTACACCAGCATGCTGAATGGTCTCATTATCATAATAGAGCATGGCACCTACTGCCCCGATATCTTCTCTTAGCGCATGCGAGACCATCTCTGTGAGCCAATGGTGAGAGATGACCTCTACATCATTGTTGACAAGTCCGATAATCTCACCTTTTGCATGCTGAACACCAAAGTTGTTAATGGCAGAATAGTTGAAAGGATAATGATACTTAAGTATGCGTATATGGTCATAGACTTTTAATGTTTCAAAATACGCCAAAGTCTGTGCATCTGTGGTTTCGTTGTCTAGAATAATAATCTCATAATTGGGATAGATGGTTTTTTCTAAAATACTGGTAATACATTTAGAGAGTATCTCATAACCATCACGTGTAGGGATAAGTAATGAAACCAAAGGAGGGGTATCTGGAAGTAGATAAGATACTTTATAGGTGTTGGGTAGCAAGCCTTTTTCTACGGTTACTTTTTGATGGCTCTCTTTAAAATAATCTTGTAAAGCATGCACCCCTGCAACTGTGGTATAGTTTTTCGCAGAAGGGGAGAGAGCAGTAGAACCTTCTATAGCTCTCCAATGATAGAGTACTTTTTCTATGTGGGCTATGGATGCAGGGTCTATTTGTTTGAGACATCGAAGGTATAAGTCATAATCTTGACTACCTTCATACCCTTTTCTAAAACCTTGCACAGCTTCTACGATACTTTTTTGGATGAGTGTGAGATGTGCAATGTAGTTTTGCGAAAAAAACATATCTGGGTTCCAGCCCGATTTAAAGTGCGGATAGAAACGTTTGTTATGTGCATCTATTTTGTCTTCATCTGAATAAATGAGTTTGAGATTTTTGTTTTCATTGAGTTTTTTTGCCATTTCATAGAGTGCATGGGGTGCAAGCATATCGTCATGATCTAAAAAAGTAACATACGCTCCTGTAGCCAAAGTCAAAGCACTGTTTGAGGCTTCTGATATATGACCATTACGTTCTCTGTAGATGATTTTTATACGTCTATCCAAAGCAGCATATTTTTTGAGGGTATCAAGGGTTTCTTGTGATGTTGAGGCATCATCTGCAATACAAAGTTCCCAGTGTGTATAGGTTTGTTTACGTACTGAGTCTATCATGTGTGAAAGATAGGTTTTACTTGTATTGTACGTAGGCGTGATGATGGAAATCAATGGGGTGTAGTCTAATGCTTCAGTATATAATATATTTGTTTCATTTGTGAGTATCCATTTTTCATAGGTAGACTTTTTTTGTGTATACTCTTTTTGTATACGTCTATACATTCCCTCCAGTCCATCTTTTCGATAGCTGTGTATAAGCCTGAAAGATAGCGCAAAAGATTTTTCCTGCCATAGTATATAATAGTATTTGTATGTAGCGTCTATAAACTTTTTGAGCATTAGTGTAAAAGTGCCTTTGCCTCTTGAATCAGTTGATTGACTTTGGTTTCATACGTTTTGGCAAGTGCTTCATCGGTAGATTCAAAGCGCGTAACCAGTACAGGGGTGGTGTTGCTTGCACGTACCAAACCCCATCCATTTTCAAAGTTTATACGTACACCATCTACATCAATAATGTTGAGAATGTTTGGAAAATCTCTTGAAGGAGATGCAAGTAGTTCCTTCACTTTATCGATAATAAGAAATTTTTCATCTTCGGTCGTTTCTACTTTTATCTCTTCTGTAGAAAACACAGAAGGAAGGGCATCTATCTCTGCATCTATATCTATGCCATCTGCGATGAGTTCTAACATACGTAATGTAGCATAGATAGCATCATCATAACCGAAATAGCGATGTTTAAAGAAAATATGCCCACTGACTTCACAGGCAAGTTCTGCCTGCGTCTCTTTCATCTTGACCTTAAGATTGGAGTGTCCTGTTTTGTACATAATCGCTTTTGCACCTCTACGCTCCAGCTCATCATACATGACTTGTGAGCATTTTACCTCACCTATGACTGTGGGATTTTCCATTTTCATCGCATACAGAAGTGCCATTTGGTCACCTTTGATGTTGTGCTTGTGTGTGAGTACGGCAATACGGTCTGCATCACCATCATAGGCAAAGGCGATATCTCCTTCTTTTTCGAGTAAAGCTTTTACATCTGTAAGGTTTTTTTCTTCAGATGGATCTGGGTGGTGGTTGGGGAAGGAGCCATCTGGTTCGAGATAGAGCCCTTTGTAGTCAAACTGAAGTGCGTCAAAAATATCGGTGATGACAGTATCGGCTACACCATTGCCTGCATCGATAATAATCTTTTGAGGAAAGTTTTTGAGGTGTTGAAACTGATTTACCATATACTCGATGTATGGTGTCTTGACATCAACCTCTATTTTTGTTGTATTGTCTTCGATACTTCTGTCTTGATTTTGTATAATCTCATCGCCAAGGGCATAGATATCTTCTCCAAAAAAGGGTGCTTTGTCTAAAGTAATTTTAAATCCATTGTATTCAGAAGGATTGTGTGAACCTGTAATCATAATGGAAGCATCGGTATCTACCCCATTATGTGAGATATAGTTGGAAAAATAATTGACAGGTGTGGCAACCATACCCATATCTAAGACTGTACATCCAGCAGCATTGAGCCCTGAAGTAAGGTAATCTCTTAGTTTTGGCGAATGTGAACGTGCATCAAAACCTATGGCAACTACTTTGTTGCCTTTGACTTTGTGACCAAAGTAATACCCTAGTAGTTTAACAGAATGTTCATGTAGCTCTTTTTCGTAGATACCACGGATATCATATTCTC
>JALSKR010000245.1 GCA_026988735.1 Sulfurimonas sp. | reverse complement strand
CATCCTCATTTACAGTTGGGATTTTACTATTTTCTAGATTATGAAGAAATGTTAAAAACAAGATTTGTTAATTATTTTGAATTTGAAGAGTATGACGCAATGATACAGCAGAGTGAAGTTTTAGTGACTGCTTCGCCACAGGCAGTTCTTGATTCTCTGGCATCTGGCGGGAAACCGGTATATATACAGAGAGAAGATTATACAGAGGATTTTATTCCTTTATTTGAAAGCTTAAATATTCCTGTCGTTCATAATTATGATAAAAGTCACTTAAATGTGATATTAGAGACTGTTTCTACAAGAAATTATGTAACAATTGAAAAAAATAGTAACAAAACAGTAAACTTTCTAAAGGAAAGCTTAAATTTATAAATAATTAAAACTTATTTGGTATATAATAAGGATTGAAAATTGACTAAAGAAGAGAGAGAACATGAAAAATAATAGCCGTAGAGGTTTTATGGGCAAAGCATTTGGTGCTGTTGCCGGCGTGGGTGCTGTTGCTTCATTATATGCAATGAAGAGGTCGTGGGATCCGTTGCCGAGTGTCAAGGCAGCCGGATTTACTACTCTGGATATGTCTCAGTATAAAGAGAATGAACTGGTGGTAGAAAAATGGAGAGGGAAGCCTATTTTTGTTTTGAAGCAGTCTAAAGAGATGCTTGAGTCGTATGACAAAAATATGAGTCAGATTACAGGAAAGTCAACGGCTGAGATGGACAAGAAAAGACTTATTAAAGTGGGAGATGATTATTTCCTTATATGTGTTGGTCTTTGTACACACCTTGGCTGTATTCCTGGATACAATCCTGATGAAAAAAGTTTCTTATGTGCCTGTCACGGTGGTATGTATGATGATACTGGTATGGTGACAAAATCACCGCCTCCACGTGGTTTGGACATTCCTCCGTTTAAAGTGGACGGTATGAAAGTAGTGTTAGGTGAGACATCACCGGAATATGAAAAAATGCTCGCCGATGGCATTACACTGAAAGTATAGGGTAAAGGAAAGATATGGCACATTTTACAAAAGCAACAAGCCTGCACGATTGGTTAAATCAACGCCTGGGCATTGATACACTTAATCGTGTTTTGGCGACGGAATATTGGATCCCTAAAAATATTAACTTTTTATGGGCAATGGGTATGATACTTGCAATAACATTCGGACTGTTGTTGATATCGGGTATCTTTTTACTGATGTATTACCAACCAAATATTGATTTGGCATTTGACAGTGTTAACTATACAATTATGCAAGAAGTCGGGTATGGCTGGCTGTGGAGACATGTTCACGGTGTAGCGGCATCTGTAGTTTTCCTAATCATATATATTCATATGTTTACAGGTATCTATTACGGTTCTTACAAAAAGGGACGTGAAATGATCTGGATCTCTGGAATGCTTCTTTTTGTGGCATTTTCAGCAGAAGCTTTTTCCGGATATATGCTTCCATGGGGACAAATGTCTTACTGGGCCGGTATGGTTATTACAAACCTGTTTAGTATGGGTGGCTTGCATTTAGATGGTCTTGTTGAGTGGATTCGTGGGGATTATGTTCCTGCACAGGCATTTTTGAACCGTTTCTTTATGTTACATGTACTGCTTATTCCTTTAGCAATAATCGGTTTGATTGGCTTGCACTTTGGAGCACTTCGTATTCCTCATGTTAACAATCAAGACGGTGAAGAGATTGATTTTGATGCTGAAGCAAAAAAATATTTGGCTGGAGATAAAGCAAACTCAAAAGTTATTCGTTTTATGAATGACTTCCTGGCAAAAGATATGATGGTGGTCGGAATTTTCCTTATTCTTTTCTTCTATCTTGTATTTTATCATTATGATTTTGCAATGGATCCGGTAAACTTTGACCCTGCAAACGGTTTGAAGACACCTACACATATCTATCCTGAGTGGTATTTCTTGTGGTCTTATGAGATTTTGAGACCGTTTTCAACAAATGTAGGACTGATAGCATTTGCTTTTGCGCAGGTTATTTTCTTCCTGTTACCGTTCTTGGACAGAAGTCCTAATGCAGTTCCTGCTTCACGCCGTGGCCTGTTCAAATACTGGTTCTGGGCAATGCTTATTGATATGATCATACTGACGGCAATGGGTAAAGTACCGCCAGAAGGTATCTTTAGTGCTATTGGCTTTTATGCGGCAATAACGTTTATCGGTTTATGGATAGCGCTTCCATTTATTACAAAATTTGAAAAAAAAGTTTAAGGAGTAAACAGTGAAAGAATTATTTATATTAGTGGTCGTAACTGTATTTACTCTTGTGACATACTATCTGGTTGAACCGTTTGCACATTCACAAATGCACAAGCATGTAGAAAGCGAAGGATTTACATACAAAGATTTACCGGCACTCACCAAAAAAGGTGATGCAACACGCGGGAAAGATTTGGTAATGGGTGCCGGTGCCTGTGCTGGTTGTCACAGTATCGAAGTTGCAGGATTGCCTGCACCAATGGACCCTGTGACAGCAGCCCAAAGTTATGGTGTAAATCCACCTGATTTGTCAAATGCGGGTGTTGTATTTGATGCCAAGTTCTTAGCGGCACTTATTAAAAACCCTGCACATGCTTTAATGCTTGAGCATAAGTATAATGAAAAAAGCGGAAAATCATATCCGATGCCACAATTTTACGGAGCAGGTGGAGATATGGACCAAGAAGTTGCCGATATGGTTGCCTATTTGCAGTCTATTGCAGTACCGCAAGAGAAGTTGACACCAAATATGGCTTTTGAAACTGCCTGTGGACGATGTCATGCAGTGCACTATCCGTATGCATTAGACGGTGAAATTCATGCACCATGGACACAGATTGGAGAAAAACCAACATTTAAGCATAAGCAAGATGAATTGGCATTTGAGACAAAGGTCCTTGATTATCAGGATGCTCTAACAAAATACCTCGGTACTTTGCCACCGGATTTAAGTATGTATATTCGTTCTCGTGGAGAGCACTATATTAAAACTTTTATGGAAGACCCTCAAGCATATCTGAAAGGAACTGCAATGCCTCGTGTAGGTGTGACTGCAGAAGCTGCCGATAAAGTGATTGAACATCTTGAAAACGTCGGAGATTCTAAGCGTCATAAAAGAGAAGAAATCGGTAAATATGTAATGATATATATTATTATCTTTGCAATCTTTGCTATTCTTTGGAAAAAAGAAGTGTGGAGAGATTTACACTAAAACCTTCCTTTTTAAGAGTACTCTTTTTGAGTGCTCTTTGCCTTGTTTAAACATAATACTGCTATAATCATTTCTATGAGATTTAGAGATGTAAAAAAAAAGACACAACACAAAAAAGAAAAAACTCCTACAATTATTTATGCTTCATATCCAGATAAAATAAAAGCACTCATTACAGATTTGTTTATGATATATGCTCCTATTTTATATCTAATCGCTTATGTGGTTATGGATGGAAAAGATGACTTTCAGTCTTCACAGATTGCACCTTTAGCAGGTGTTTTACTGTATGGGATTATTTATGCACTGCTTATTAGCAGGTTTGGACAGACTCCTGGAAAAAAAGCATATGAGATAAAAGTAGTAGATGCAAAAACCTTAAAAAATATAAGCTTTTTTCGTGCGTTTTGTCGTTTTATCGCTTTTTTATTTTCTGCGACTATACTTATAGGATTAGTTCTCCCCTTATACAGAAAAGACAAGAAAGCTTTGCATGATATACTTTGTAAAACTGTTGAAATAAAGGAAAAAAATGCTTATTGATAGCTATGACAGAGTAGTAGATTATTTACGTGTATCAGTGACTGAACGGTGTAATTTTAGATGTCAGTACTGCATGCCTGAAAAACCGTTTTCATGGGTTCCAAAAGAAAACCTGCTTACCTTTGAAGAGCTGTTTGAATTTATGAAAGTAGCAATTGATGAGGGTGTGAAAAAGATTCGAATAACCGGCGGTGAACCGCTTTTAAGAGAAGATTTGGATAAGTTTATTAAAATGATTTATGATTATGAACCTTCTATTGACTTGGCAATGACAACAAATGCCTTTTTACTCAAAGGTACCGCACAAAGACTCAAAGATGCCGGACTCAAACGCATAAATGTCAGTATAGATACACTCAAACCGGAAGTTGCACAGGCAATAGCAGGAAAAGATGTTTTAAAAAATGTGCTTGAAGGTGTTGAAGAAGCTTTACATGTAGGACTGAAAGTCAAAGTAAATATGGTTCCTATGAAAAATATGAACGCTGATGAAATAATTGATGTTTTAGAGTACTGTAAAGAGCGTGACATGAGTGTCCGTTTTATAGAGTATATGGAAAATAAATTTGCAAAAGCGGACATATCAGGGTTAAAATCTCCTGAACTTTTAGATATTTTGAGAGAGAAATATGAGTTTGAAGATGAAGGCTTTGATGGATCTTCTCCTTCACATTATTATAGAATGAAAGATGGGTACAGATTTGGCATTATTGAGCCTTATGGCGATGATTTTTGTAAACAGTGTAACCGTATCCGACTGACTGCTGAGGGGAATTTGATACCGTGTTTGTATTTTGATGAAGCGATGAGTATTGCCGAGTCTGTTAAACGGGGTGACATTAAAGGTGCGGCAGCTGTTTTAAAAGAAGTAGTGCGAACCAAACCGGAAAAAAACCGATGGGGTGGAGAGGATGATGAAGTTTCCAGCCGAGCTTTTTATGAGACGGGTGGATGATCTATCTTGTAGAACATTTTTACTCTATTCAGGGTGAAGGCAAATATGTAGGCACGCCTTCACTTTTTTTTCGTTTTGGCGGATGCAATATGCGCTGCGAAGGTTTTGGCTGTAAAGAGACGGCAAATGACGGAACTGAGGTTGTCGGCTGTGATACAGTATATGCGGTCAATAAAGAGCATTTTATGCATAATTGGATTCCCGTAACAAAAGCACAGGAGTTGTTAAACATACGCTCTTTGTATGAACTGCCAGAAGCGGTTGATATAGTCTTGACAGGAGGAGAACCTCTTATTTATGCAAATGATGAAATATTTATAAATTTTTTGGAAGTTTTAGTCAAAGAGGGTCATCAGATAACTTTTGAGACAAACGGTTCTTTGGATGTTAATTTTGAAAAATATCCGGTTTACAAAGAGTGTGTGTTTGCATTGTCCGTCAAACTTTTTAATTCAGGTGAACCTTTAAACAAGCGTTTGCGTGGAGATGTAATATATAATATTGCTTCAAATGCAAAAGATGCTTTTTTCAAGTTCTCCATCGACAAAGAGTCTATCAACATTGCTTTAGAAGATGAGATACAGAGTGTGACAATTCATTCGCCAAAGACAAAAGTTTACTGTATGCCTGTAGCAGGCAGCAAAAAAGAGCTTGAAGCAAACACAGAACCGTTGATAGAGTTTTGCAAGGCAAAAGGGTATAACTTCAGTGACAGGCTGCATATAAGAATCTGGGATGCCAACAAAGGAGTTTAGATGATAATAAGAAAACTGTTTAAATTTGAAAATGCACATATTGTGCGGGGATGTTCTACTGTTAAATGCAGAAGCTCCATTCACGGGCACTCCTACAAAGTCGAACTGCTGTTTGCATCAAACTTTTTGGACAAGGGACAGATGGTTTATGATTTTGGATTGATGAAGCAAAATATGAAAGATCTGGTTGAGAGTTTTGATCATGCTATTGCCTTGTGGAGAGATGACAATCCTGAATTTGTCAAGGATATGAAAAAACACTCTGCGCGTTGGGTAGAACTGCCAGTATCGCCATCAGCTGAGCAGTTTTCACGGGTAATCTTTGTTATGATAGATAAACTACTCTCTCTTACATCAACACAAAACGGTGAAAAAGAGGTTTGCTTGCACTCCGTGATAGTTCATGAAACGGAGACAGGCTATGCACAATGCTTTGCACAAGATGCCTACTCAAAAAATATGGGGGAAATAAGATTAGAAGAGATTATTTTTTCACCGCATGTTTTAGAGGATTTTAAAGACAAAGAACTTTTTCAAAAGATAATTGCCAATAAGTTGTTTATAAACCCAACAGAGGTATAAAAATAGGCTTAGCAGGAGATGAGGCTTTTCATCTTCTGTGTGGTAAAACTAAATTTTGTACTGATAATTTTTACATAGCTGTCTTTTGCAATAAAATCACAACGCTCATCTATCATTATAAAAGCATTCGCATAGCCAAGCGGTGAGACCATACCAGGTGCAAACTGCTCACATGGAGTGAAAAACTCTCCATCAAAACTCCCTGGTATGAGACTTCTTCTCCCTGCTTTGAGTCTATAATCATTTTTCATCTTTGCATCTATAGTATTAATGAATTTTGCTTTTGCTCCACTCATTGCATAGATGATACTGCGACCAAAAAGCTCAAAATTGAGTGCAGCAGCGAGAGGGTTTCCAGGAAGATTTAAGATAACTCTATCGCCGATTTTGCCAAATGTAGTAGGTTTACCTGGTTTGATTGCTATTTTATCAAAAAGGATTTCATAACCAAATGCACCAAACGCTTCTTTTGTAAAATCGGCATCACCGACACTCACTCCACCGCTTGTAATGATAATATCACAATCAAGCGCGCTTTTTATATGTGTGTGAATATCTTCCAAAGTATCTGCAGCCGTGCCGATAAATTCCACTTCACAGCCGAGCTCTTTGACGCGAGAGAGGAGGGTCGGTGTATTTGTATTGTAGAGTTGGTACTCTGTAATCTGCTCAAAATGCATTTTCAGCTCATTTCCTGAAGCAAAAAGTGCGACACGGGGTTTTTTGTATACTTTGACATGGCTGATGCCCTGAGAGGCAAGCAGGGTAATTTGGTGGGCATCAATTTTATCACCGCAGGAGAGCAAAAGAGTCTCTTTTTTTATATCTTCACCGCTGAGACGAATATGTTTTGAAATGACAAGATTGTCGGGAAGTTTGACACCGTTTTCACACTCTTGTGTATCTTCAACAGGTACGATACACTGGGTTCCCAGTGGAATTCTTGCTCCTGTCATGATTTTGATGGCTTCTCCGTGTCTGAGTTCACCCTTGAAATCATCACCTGCAAAAATAGTACATGATACCGAAACACATTTGTCGGAGTCTTCTATCTTTACCGCATACCCGTCCATTGCGGAGTTGTCATAGGGAGGCAGATTGTGTGTTGCTGTGATGTCCTGGGCAAGTATACTGCCCAATGCCTCTTCTATCGGTACTATTTTGAGTGATTTTTGTTTTGTATTTGTATAAATTAATTCCAGTGCTTTTTCAATGCTTACAGTCATAATAATGTATCCTTTGCGCAGGCTCTTTGTTTAATGGACATATTATAATATAATTTCGTTATGAATGAAATGTATAATATGGGTTTGTCCCTACATAGTTGGTCTGCGGCAGCAGTTTTGGGAATGATTTTTATAAATCTTTTTGTGTTGATTGTTTCAAATGATCTGAAAAAGTATAAAAGAGCCAATGCACTGTACTGGTTGCCTTTGGAGATAACACTGCTGGGATCTTTGATATTTACGGGCATAGTGATGATGGCGGCTAAGCATTTGGATTTTACAATAGAAAACATTGTAATGATATTGATATCCTTTGTGCTGATTGTTTTGGAAGTCAAGCGTCTTAAAAGTCTGAAGTATCTCAGTACGAAAAAAGAGCATGCTTTGAACGCGTACAAACCATTTGCCAGAACAATTTTACAGGCAGAATTTGTTTTGGTATTACTGATATCACTGTGGATGTGGTTTTTGTAAAATGGTATATCTTTTGAATGCAGAGGCGGGACAAGAGACTTTACATGTAAAGAGTGAAGACTTTAAATATCTTATAAAAGTCCGTCGTCACAAAGTCGGTGATGAACTGGGCTTTCGCAATAAAGAAGATATTAACAGACTTCATATTTACAGATTGCAAAAAATTGAGCCAAGAAGTGCTGTTTTTGAATTACTTTCATCTGAAATATTTGAAGTCAAAGCAAGCAAAGAACTCCATATAGGCTGGTGTGTTATTGACAATAAATCTGTTGAGAAGGTTTTGGCTGCTTTGAATGAAACAGGCGTGCAGAAAATCACTTTTATCTACTGTGAACGCAGTCAGAAAAACTTCAAGCCTGATTTCAAACGGTTTGAACGAATCTTACAGGCTTCAAATCAGCAGTGCGGTCGTACAGAGTTTATGGAGTTTGCTACATGTAAAGGGCTTGAAGAATTTATCAAAGAAAATCCCGATACAAAAGTGTTTGATTTTACAGATAAAAAACTCGAGTGTGAGAACAATTTTACAACGGTACTCATAGGCTGTGAAGGCGGCTTTTCAGCCAGAGAAAAAGAGTTTTTGAAAAATCAGGAG
>JALSKR010000244.1 GCA_026988735.1 Sulfurimonas sp. | reverse complement strand
TTTTACTAACAGATTTTTTGTTTGCTACAGTTAAAATAGACACAACATATACGACAGCGGGTGCAGTAGCCAAGAAAATCGGTGGCGATTTGGTACATGTAACGGTGTTAGGCAGTCCAAAATATGACCCGCATTTTATAGTGCCAAAACCCTCTTTAATCTCAAAACTTCGCCGAGCCGATTTGCTTGTTATCAATGGTGGAGGTTTGGAGCTTGGCTGGTTGCCTCCGCTTTTGCGTGCGGCAAACAATGCCAAAATCCAAAACGGAGCAAAAGGATTCTTGGATTTGTCTCATTATATACATTTGATAAATGTACCGAAAAATGTTTCTCGTGCCTTTGGTGATGTGCATGCACAAGGGAATCCTCACTATACGACAGACCCTTATTCTATCCTGCCAATGGCAAAAGCCATAGCACAAAAACTTTCACTTCTTGACCCCATACATGAAAAACAATACAACCAAAATCTGAAAAAGTTCATAAATGAGTGGCAAAATTATCTACAAAAGTTTGATGCCAATATGCTTACATGTAAAGATAAAAAAGTAGTACAATATCATCAGCTGTTTAACTATTTTTTACGACGTTATAACATCAAAAGTTATGGAACAATCGAGCCGCTTCCGGGTATTGCTCCAAGTGCAAAACATACCATAGAACTGATCAATATCATGAAAGACAACAGTGTAAAAAAGATTTTGCAGGATGTTTATCATGAGAAAAAAACGGCAAAATTTATAGCTTCAAAAACAGGAGCAAAGGTTCTTATAATCCCACATGATTTAGGTGCTGATGGCAGTAAAACACTGCAAGAGTTTTATAACAAAATAGCAAAAAGAATATGTCAGTAGTCGAATTATTCTGGCCGGCCTTTGTGCTGGCTATTGCTTTGGTCTTTATTCACTCTGTATTTGGTTTGGAGATTATTAGGCGTGGAGTGATTTTTACTGACTTGGCAATAGGGCAGATTGCAGCTGTAGGCATGGCGCTGAGTGTTGCTTTTATGAATGCGCAGTATCAAACGGCTATGACTCTTCTTTTTGCACTTTTGGCGGCTGTGGTGATTACCTGGGCGACAAAAAAAGTGCAACATATCGAAGCCTTTATCGGCTTGCTGTATGCTTTGGGTATCTCTTGTATTATGCTCATATTGGCGCAGAGTTCAGAGGGAACTGAGCTTTTTTCCAAGCTGAGTGCAGCAGATATTCTTTTTACATCAAAAGAGGGATTGTATAAAAGTCTTGTTTTGTATGCTGTTGTCAGTTTTGTTATGTTTGTAATTTATCCGAGGTTGCAAGGGATAAAAAAAGAGTTTGTATTTTTTGTTATGCTCGCACTTACTGTCACATCATCGGTGCAGTCAGCCGGTGTTTTGGTTGTATTTGCCTTGCTTATCGCTCCTTCGTATGCAGGACTGAGCCAATCAAAAGCGAAACCGCTTCTGTTTGCCTCTGTATTTGGCTCACTCAGCATTGTTTTGGCATTGGTGGGGTCGTATTATTTGGATTTACCTACGGGTTATGCTATTATATTTGTAACTGTTTTATGCTCACTGGTGTTTGTGAGTATTTCTGGCATAAAAAGGAAGTGAAAAAATGAAGAGTAAAATACTGGTTGCTTTACAGTTTTTCATTATATTTTTGATGATTTTGCCACTTGGTACACCTGTAAAACATTTATATTTAGGTTTGGCTGTTTTGGCACTTGGTCTTGTTATCGGTCTGTTGGCAGTAAAAGAACACAAACGCGGAAACTTTAACATCCGTCCTGATATAAAAGAAAACTGTGAATTGGTTACGAGCGGTATTTATGCTTATATCAGACATCCAATGTATCTTTCAGTGCTTTTAAGTATGTTTGGTGTTACTCTGATTTATTTTACATATTATGAATTTACGCTTTTTATGATGTTGCTTATAACGCTGTTAGTAAAACTTTTTTATGAAGAGAAGTTGTGGAAATGCCATAATCCTGCTTATATTGAGTACCGAAAAAGAACAAAACGACTGATACCTTTCGTTTTTTAAATAAAGGCTTTGTTATGGATATAGCTTTACTTATAAAATCCCTGGCTGCTTTGAGTGGTGTACTTGGTATTTTAATCTTTTTGTATTTATATTTTTTTCATATAAACAAAACAAAAAACAAAAAAGTTTCTAAAAAACCATTACATGTAAAGGAAGTAAAACCTGAATTCCATACGCTGCTGGAAGTGATCAAAGATAAAAAGGCAACAACTTCAGAACTCAACGAAGCAGTCGATCTGCTACTGAAATATTATGAAAAAATTCCTAAAAAATTGGGATTGCGGGCTCATCCTGAATTTGAAAAATACTCAGAACTGATTTTAAGAATCTGCCATCATCCGCATGTCACCAAAGATATCATCCTCAGGCTTGACAAAGAGCTGCACAGGCGCAACCCTGAGTATGCTCTCGAACTGGATGACTCTTTGACCAAAGGTCTGGACACAAGAGGCTTTTAAATTTTATCTGTTTGTTGACTCTTTTACCGCAGAGAGTAGTTCTTCAAAACCGACTTCACTTGCATGTTCGACCTCTTTGAGTGTCTGCAGTGCTGCATCAAAATTGCCCTGCATATTTTCCTGTATCGCTTTGTTAAGTCCCTGATGGACTGTTTTATGATTTTGTGCAATGCTTGAAAGATGGCTGTTTCCTTTGAGCAGTGTATGGCTTACTTCTGAAAACCATCTGCCAAATCTACAGCTGTTCTCATCGGGAATATCTGTTGTTGTTTTATCAAGTACTGCTTTGTATCCCTTGATTTTGAGTGCAATATGGTCAATTTTTCCGTTACTGACATTGAATTCATTTGTCAGGCATTCTGTTCTGTTTTTTATCTCATTTGAATTTTGGACAACTTTTTGGATATTTTCATTAAATACATCGACTATTTCCATTACTTTGGATGTTTCATTCATAAAAGTGTTACCGATTTCTATAATAGAGTTGGAGTTTTGTTTGAGTCCGTTGATGTTGATCTCTACTTCCTGAGTCGCTTTTTGCGTGCGTTCTGCAAGCTTTCTTACCTCATCGGCAACAACGGCAAAACCGCGTCCGTGTTCTCCTGCCCGTGCTGCTTCGATTGCGGCATTGAGTGCCAGCAGGTTTGTCTGGTCCGAAATATCTTTAATGAGATTGATAATTTCTGAGATAGACATAACACTGTCATTGAGTGCAGTTGAGTCTTCACCCAAAGTGTTGGCATGCTCTTGAATTGTTTCTGTGGTAGATATAATTTCAGTAGTCTGCTCCTCAATATTGCGCATTCTGTTGTTTGTTTTGTCATTGAGTTCGTTAATCTCTTCAAGTTGAAGGAGATTGTCCTCAATGGTTCCCTGTAAAAAGTGTGTGCTGCTACTGTAGCTTTCTATAATGAGTTTTATAAAAGCTTCATCTTTTACATTTTTGGAAGGTTCGTTAGAGTTTTGCTGATTTCTAAGATCTTGTATTTCATTATAGAGTCTGTTGTTTTCAGCCTCCATCTCTGCTATTTTTGCTTTGTATTCCTGTTCAAGTTTCTCGATTTTTGCACTGCATCCAAACATATTTCATTCCTTTTGTTTAATTCCTGTTATTTTAACACAAATATATCTTTGTATGACTTAAATCAGGAGTCACAGACTGTATCAAGTGGCAAGGTAATCATAAAACAGCTTCCTTTGTCATCACTTTCCCAGAAAAGTTTTCCTCCGAGATGTTTTTCTACGATGATTTTGGACATATATATGCCAAGACCTGTACCGTTTTTTGATTTTGATGTGACATAGGGTTCGCCCAGTTTTTTAAGTATTTCCGGTTTTATTCCCCCGCCGTTATCACAGATTCTAAACTCTATCTCCTCTTCTTTTTTTGTAACATCTATGCTGATATGTCCGCCTTCTTTTGTGTTTTCTTTGATGGCATCTTTGGCATTGTTGAGTATATTTATGAGTACCTGCAGCAGTTGGTTCTGATAGGTACAAAACTCAATATTGTTTTCTTGCGGCAAAGACAAACTGATGCCATTGTTTTGCAAAGACTTCTCTACAAGATGGGTCAGTTTTTCTAAAATGACACCTGTTGTGACAAACTCTTTTTTCTTGTCAGGCTGGAAAAAGTTTCTAAAATCATCTATAGTGTGTGAGAGGTACTGTGTCTGTCCGTTGAGCGTGTGAATGAGTTCCTGCAGTGATTTTGCATCAACACTTCCCTGCAGTTCAAGCTGTACCTGAATGTTGTTTGAAACCATAGATATTACACTCAAAGGCTGTCTCCACTGGTGGGCTATCATGGAGAGCATATCACCCATTGCTGCCTGACGGGACTGTGAAAGCATAAGCTCATCTTTTTTCTGAATATCGGTTATATCAACAATGGCAACAAGATATAAAGTTTGGCTGCCATCGTAGTCATCATCAAGTTTGACAGCATGTAAAACTCCGACTCTCTGCTCTTTTGACTTTGTGATAATACTTTGCTGCTGTTTTGGTTGTTTTACAGGATTTTTATAGTATTGCTGTATCTCTTTGATGCTTTTTTCATCTTCATGCACAAAAAGTTTTTCTATCATTGCTTCTATAGTAGGCATTTCGTCGTGCATGTAGCCTGTACTCTCCTGAAAAATTTTATTGAGCATTACAATCTCTCCGTCTGCATTGTAAAGCATAAGCGGAATCGGTGTAAACTCTATGATTTTTTGAAATCTGTTTTTCTCCACTTCGAGTTGGTACATCAAAAGCTTGAGTTGTGATATGTCACGGATGATTTTGAGCAGATAGAGCGGTTTTTCCTGTTCGTCTAACAGCAGAACAACAGCCAGACTCACCCAGACAATATTGCCGTTTTTGTGAACATAGCGTTTTTCTACATGGTATGATTTTTTTTCTTTATTTTGGAGTTGTTCGAGCATATGTTTGTCGGTATCTCTGTCCTGGGCAAAGGTAATGTCTGCGACATGCATCTTTTTGAACTCCTCTTTTGTATAGCCTAAAAGTTCTGTGAGGTATTCATTTGTATCTATCCATCTTCCATCTAGGGAGACATGGGCTATACCTATGTCGGCTTCTTCAAAGGTGAGTTTATAGAGATGCTCCTGTTCATAAAGTTTCCCTGTGAGTGTCTCTTTGTCGGTGATATCTATGCCGGAACTGATAATGCTTGTAATATTACCATGCTCATCCTTTGTATAGGTGTTTTTCCATGATATGATATGCTTATTTCCTTTGGTGTCAATCACCGGGTTTGTGTACTGTTTTGAAAAATTTGAATTTTCATTAACAAGGGCGTCAAAAAGGCTTTGAATTTCCGGTTGCTTTAGTTTTGGTATGAAGTGCTGTATGAAGTTTTTACCGATAATCTCTTTTTTTGGCAGTTTGAGCAGTTTTGCTCCACTGTTGTTTATCATTTTCACACTGCCTTGCGGATTGAGTATTAAGACAATGGTATCGGTCGTATTAAGATACAAATCATTCATCTGATGTTCATACTCAGCCTTTTGGCGTAATTTTTTCTTCTCTGTGATGTCATGAAAGGAGAGAACAACACCCTGTACCTTACCATCTTCTATAATCGGGTTTTGTAGAACTTCAACATTAATAGAATTGCCGTTTTTCTTGAAAAAAAGATCTTCTCTTCGGACAGAAATACCATCTGTAAGATGCGCATGCAGGGGGCATTCATTCGAAGGGTAGTGACTGCCGTCTGGTTTTGTATGGTGCCAGATTCTGTGGGCATTTTTTCCAAGGAGTTCATCTTCAGTGTAACCCAGCATTGCAAGAGCGGCTTTGTTGACAAAAGTATGGCACCCCTGCAGGTCAAGCCCCATAATACCGTCATGGGTGGAGTTTAAAATCAAAGAGAGCTCTCTTTGCATCTTTTGTTCATTTACAATGGATATCTGAAGCTCTTCGTTGGAGCTTTGAAGTTCTTCATTGGATGTTTCAAGCTCCTCGTTGGCGCTTTGGAGCTCTTCGTTGGCACTTTGGAGCTCTTCGTTGAGCAGTTGCATATTTTCTTTGGATATCATCAGCTCATCCAAAAGCGCATGATTGTCCTCCTGGAGTTCCTGCACTCTGTTTGTCAGGTTTTCAATGACATAGGATTCATTTGGCAGGACTATTTCACGGGTATTAAACTCTAAGCCGTGGGCATTTAACTCTTGAAAATAGAGTAAAATAAAGTGTGTGTCATGTTGGTTGGCAAAAGGTGTGGCAATAACTTTGACAAAAGTCTGTTTGTTGTCATTGAGCTTGACTTCTATGAACTTTGTGCTGTGAAGTGTCTGTGTCTTTGCAGTTTGATCAAGAACTTTTTTGACACTGTACTGCAACTCTTTTTTGAGATTTTCGACAATATTTAAGCTGACAAAACCGTCATTGAGTTCCAAAAAAGGATTTCTCCCCTGTTTGTAGACAATACTGAAGTTTGTATCAACAATAATACATTCCGAAGAGAAGAGCTTAAACACTGTATGCGTTATTTCCTCTTGTATATTGATATCTTTAAGTGTCAGTACTTTTACTTCTGAAAGATTCTGTTTTGTATGGGTATGCGTGGAAAAGTAGTGCGAGGAAATTCTTGGCGGATTTTCCAGGCTCTCTTTGACATAGATTTTATGTTCCTGATTGAGAGTTTTAAAATAGGACAGACTCATAAGTGTTGATTCTGATGAACCCAAAAACAGCAGACCCTTGTCTTTGAGGGCATAATGGAAGAGCACAAAGAGATCTTCCTGTACTTCGGGCAGAATATAGATAAGAAAGTTTCTGCAACTGATCATGTCCTGCTTGATAAAAGGCGGATCACATAAAACATTGTGTTTTGTGAAAACAATTTCAGAGCGGAGAAACTCTTTGACTTTATAATCATCATCAAGAGGAATAAAATAGTCTCTGAGGAGTGTTTGAGGCGTTTTTTCAAGTGATTTTTTGGAGTATACCCCTTTTTTTGCAACTTCAAGTGCCTTTTCATCAATGTCTGTGGCAAAAATATGGACATTGAAGTTTTTCTTGAGCTTTTTCTTGACCTGATCAACTACAATAGCCAAAGAGTAGGCCTCTTCCCCGGTAGAACAGGCGACAGACCAGATTCTCAGGTCATAATTGTCAGGCTTTTCACGGAGGTACTGCTCAAGGTGCTGTTGGAGGGCTTCAAAAGATTTTTCATCTCTGAAAAACTCTGTAACGCCGATTAAAATATTTTGATACAGCAGATGCAGTTCATCGGGATAGGCGCGAATGTACGCAAGGTACTCTTCGAGATTTGCACATTTTGTAAGCAGCATCCGTTTGTTGAGGCGTCGCATTATGGTCTCTTTTTTATATTTGTCAATATTGAGAGACTCTTTCTCTTTGAGCATCTTTGTAATCTGCATCAAAGGTCCTGGTTTGGTATGTACAATATTTTCAAGATTCTGGGCAATCTCTTTTATCTCAAATATATAGTCAACATAACCGCTCTCAATCGCAAATTTTGGCATGTCAGGGTATTGCGCCTCATTGGGAGACTGTGCTACAGTGATACCGCCGTTTTCTTTGATGGCTTTTATACCGGCCGTTGCATCATGTCCTGTTCCGCTGATGACTATACCGACAGATTTTTCTTTTTTATAGCTGCCAAGCGCTTTGAAAAGCTCATCAACAGAGGGTGTAGGAATATGCGGAACATCCGGTATTTTTTCAAGTATCAGTTGATGGCGTGCATACAGGAGATTGTAACCCGGTGGAACTACATAAACAGTGTTTGGCAAAAATTTTTGTTTTTGTGTAATGACAGAAACCGGCATAGGTGTATAGGCTTTGAGAATTTCAGCCAAAGCACTTTTTTTCTGCGGATCAAGGTGTTGAGCGATGATGTATACATAGTCGCTTTCTTGCGGCAGCAGTGGCAGAAGCTCTTTTAATGCCTGCAACCCGCCGGCACTTGCACCTATACCGATAAATACAGAATCTTTCATACTACTTTTCTCCATCTGATATGTGATAATTTTAGGGTACACAAAAGAATTTAATCTCTTCTCGGAAGCAAGGTTTTTAATGCTAAAGCATAACTTAGAAAAAAACTAAATTTTTTTCTGTAACCTTGCCCTTAGTCTTTAAAGCCTAAGAGGCGAAGCTAAAGCATCGCTTCCGAGAAGAGATTAAGTGTTTTTAAATTATCATGTAAAGTTGTCAATATTAGCATAATTTTGATAAGATTAGCGCATGATAAATTTAAAAGCATTGCAGTCCTTGGCAAAAAAATTTAAAGTTTTATATGTAGAAGATGATATTGCTGTGCAAAATGCACTTAAAGAGTACCTGAAGAACTTTTTTGCGGATGTGACAACGGCAAATGACGGAGCCCAGGGGCTGGAAATTTACAAAAACAAAGAGTTTGATATTGTCATTACAGATTTGTCCATGCCGAAAATGAACGGCATAGAGATGCTGCAAAAAATAAGAGCAATCAATCCCAATCAGGCTCTCTTGATTACCACTGCCCACAGCGGTTCTGAATATATGTCCAAGGCTATCAAAATAGGTGTTGACGGCTATATTGTAAAGCCTTTTGATTATGAACAGCTAAATTATGAACTCTATAAAATCAGTGAAAAACTAGAAGCAATGCAGGAGAACGAGGCCTACAAAAAATCTCTGCAGCGCATGGTGGAGCAAAAGACGGCAGAGCTGAGTGCCATGATACGGTTTCAGCATGATAACTATGAAAAAACACTCCTTGCAATGGTGAAACTGATAGAAGAGCGAGATACCT
>JALSKR010000243.1 GCA_026988735.1 Sulfurimonas sp. | reverse complement strand
TAAAAGAAGTTTTAATACCCCTATAAACGACAATGCGATACAATTAGGAGTCTAAAATGGCTTTAACAAACTCAGTTTTAATACCCCTATAAACGACAATGCGATACAATTAGTGAATATTACACAGTCGAAACAAAGTAGTTTTAATACCCCTATAAACGACAATGCGATACAATCCTTGATATGGCTTTTATTTCTCGTTTCTTGTTTTAATACCCCTATAAACGACAATGCGATACAATGCAACAATTTCAGAGTAAAAAGCTTTCTTAGTTTTAATACCCCTATAAACGACAATGCGATACAATTATCGCAATAGAAGACATATAGAAGATTTTAGTTTTAATACCCCTATAAACGACAATGCGATACAATTAGAGTCTTTGCCTGTGTGTATATTGACATGTTTTAATACCCCTATAAACGACAATGCGATACAATGATTCTTTTTTATCTGAGATATAACATGTTGTTTTAATACCCCTATAAATGACAATGCGATACAATGGCATACGTTTATATCAACAATGTTGAGTAGTTTTAATACCCCTATAAACGACAATGCGATACAATATTATCGTTTGATGAAACACGCTTACCTGTGTTTTAATACCCCTATAAACGACAATGCGATACAATATTATCGTTTGATGAAACACGCTTACCTGTGTTTTAATACCCCTATAAACGACAATGCGATACAATTTATTAAAAGTTTAATAAATAATAGGAAATATCTTGAAAAATATACTCATTTTGTTCTTTGCTGTTACCTCTTTTTTATTTGGTGGTGTAAATTATACAAAAACAAATAATTGTTTGGTATGTCACGGAGGTATTGAACATATACGCGCTCCTGAGACTGGGATGGCAAAAGCGATTGCCAAAAAAGCAAGTGAAGCAGGGTATGCTAAAAACAGCTGTATTGTATGTCATGGCGGTAATCCCGCAACAAAACATAAAAGCAAAGCGCATAAAGGAACTATTTCATACTTTTTGGCACATGAAGGACCAAAAGAGTTTTATCCAGCACCGGGCAGCCCCTGGATTAACCAAAATACCTGTGGGATGTGCCACAAAGAGCAGGTAGCAGCACAGTTTAACAATCTGATGATGACAGAACAGGGAAAAATTCATGGAGTGCTTTACAGCTTTGGTGGCTTAGAAGGTTATAAGCATAATATGGCAAATTATGATGCAAAAAACCCATCAGATCCGCACAAAAGACTGGGAACAAAAACCTATCAGGAATATATGCAAAAGTTGGCAAAGCTCAATCCTCAGGTCTATCCAAAAGAAAATAAAGAGATTCCAAAAGCACCGACGGCAGAAGAAGCTACCGCACATCCTGAACTAGCGGCATATACTTACTTGCGAAACCAGTGTTTGCGTTGTCATACAGGCGGCAAAGGAAGACAAAAAAGAGGCGATTACCGAGGTATAGGCTGTGCATCATGCCATATTCCATACTCTAACAACGGCTTTTATGAGGGGAATGATAAAACCATACCTAAAAATAAAGCCGGACATCTTTTAGTGCATGAAATTCAGGCATCACGAAATTCTGTCGTACATGTAAACGATATAAACTATACGGGTATTCCAACAAAAACATGTTCTACCTGCCATAATCGTGGCAAAAGAATTGGGGTGAGTTATGAAGGGCTTATGGAGACAAACTATAGTCCTACTTATGATAATACAGGCAAGGCACAGCCAAAACTTCATACCAAACATTATATTCATCTCAAAGAGGATATTCACCGTAAAAAAGGGATGCTTTGTCAAGATTGTCATACGACAAGAGATTTACACGGAGATGGTTTTATTAGCGGTGCGACCCTTGCTCCAGTTGAGATTGAGTGTCAGGACTGTCACGGAACAACGAAAAAATATCCGTGGGAACTGCCGCTTGGGTATGGAGATGAATTTGATACAAAACCGGCACAGGGAAAAGCCAGAGGTGTGAGTCAAACATTGGCAAAATACCTGATGAAGGGGACTCATTATAAACCGCAAGACGGGTATCTTTTAACGGCTCGCGGGAATGCGTATAAGAATGTAGTCCGAAAAGGCAATGATGTTATTGTGCATTTGGCAAGTGGGAAAGATATTACCCTGCATCCGCTCAAGCAACTCAAAGAGGAAAAAAAGATTTCGCAAAAAGGTCTTTTAGCAATGGATAAAATATCTGTGCATAATGATAGAATGGAATGCTATACTTGCCATGATACATGGGTGCCACAATGTTATGGATGTCATGTCAAAATTGATTACTCTAAAGGACAAAAGAGTGTTGATTGGTTGGCTTCTGCACATGACCATGACTTGCACGGTACAACAGCCGAGATGCGAGGAACATTAAAAGAACACCTTATTGCCGGAAAAGTAACAGAAACAAGAAGTTATTTACGCTGGGAAGATCCTCCGCTTGTGCAAAATGGCGAAGGACGCATCTCTCCGGCGATGCCGGGATGTCAGGTTGTTATTACTGTCATTGGTAAAGATGGCAAAGCAGTTCAACAAAATCATGTTAATATGATGCCTGATTATAAACATCCAAACTCAAAGAAAAAATTGCCGGGTATTGTCATGGCGGCAGTACACTCTCATACGGTACAAAAAGAGGCAAGAAGTTGTGAGAGTTGTCATAGTAATCCAAAAGCTATGGGTTATGGCATAGAAGGTGGTAAAATATTTGGGAATCAAACAAAAGATTGGAATGTCGGCTTAAAAACAGCTGCCGGTGAAATGATACCAAGTAAATACACGGTGCAAAAACCTAAAATAGATAATTTTGGCATAGATTGGAGCCGTTATGTTGATGAAAACGGCACACTCCTACAAACTGTAGACGACCATTGGAATTTGGCAACGGCACTCTCAAACGAACAAAGAAGCAAACTCGACAGACGAGGTGTTTGCCTCTCGTGTCATCAGGATATTCCAACAGGAGATTTGGCGGTTTCTGCAATGGTGCATATTGCTGAGATGGCAAATGTGAAAATCGACAACAAAGAACATCAAACTATTTTGCATAAGATAGTGCTACTAGGAGCTTGGGTACAAGTATTTGTTGGTGTATTTGTAGCCCTGTTGTTGTTGTATATTTTTTATAGGCTTTTTATAAAAAAGAAGTCTATCAGTTCACGAAATAGAGGATGGAAATAATTGCGTAGAATAACAAAAGAAGAAGCACTTGATTTAATTAAAAATGCAGATTTAAAAGAGTTGGGACGACTAGCAACACAAAGAAAAAAAGAGTTGCATCCAAAAGGTATTACGACTTTTGTCATTGACAGAAACATTAACTACACAAACATATGTTGGGTCGATTGTAAATTTTGTGCCTTTTACAGACATGAAAAAGATGCCGATGCTTATGTTTTGACATTTGATGAGATAGATGCAAAAATAGATGAGCTTCTAGAAATTGGTGGCACGCAGATACTTTTTCAAGGTGGGGTGCATCCAAAGCTTAAAATTGAGTGGTATGAAGATTTGGTAGAACATATTCATCAAAAATATCCGACGATTACTATTCATGGATTTAGCTCTATTGAACTTGATTTTATAGCAAAAGTTTCGCGTATAACAATTGGGGAAGTGCTTGCACGACTAAAAGCTAAAGGATTGGCTTCTATTCCCGGAGCTGGAGCTGAAATACTTTCAGATAAGGTACGCGACATCATTGCACCAAAGAAAATTGACAGTGATGTGTGGGTGGATGTCCATCGTCAAGCGCATAAACTGGGCATAATGAGTACAGCTACAATGATGTACGGGACCGTTGAGAGTGATGAAGATATCATCAATCATTTGGATATGGTAAGAAGCTTACAAGATGAAACAGGTGGTTTTAGAGCTTTCATTATGTGGAGTTTTCAGGGTAAAAATACTGAACTATTGCGTTTAATTCCCGATATGGAAAAACCATCTTCAAATCGTTATTTGCGTTTGCTTGCTGTTGCGCGTCTGTATCTTGACAATGTACCTAACATTCAAAGTTCATGGGTGACACAAGGACCGTATATCGGACAAATGGCACTCAAATTTGGAGCAAATGATTTAGGCTCAACAATGATGGAAGAAAATGTTGTCAGCTCAGCTGGTGCGGCGTACCACATGGCAAAAGATGAAATGGTGCATCTCATCAGAGATTTGGGCGAAACACCTGCTGTAAGAAATACAGCCTATGAAACATTAGAGATATTCGCATAATGAAAAATATAATTTTACTACTTTTAATAACAGGACAGATAATAATGGCAGCACAAATAGACTCTATAGAGGTAAAAGGGATAAAAGTTCCCTTGATTTTTGAACAAGATTCAAGGCTTCCTCTTGTAAATACACAAATAGTCTTTACAAACAGCGGAAGCATAACAGATACGAACATAGCAGGTTTGGCAAAATTTTCTGCAAAACTTTTAAATGAAGGAACAAAAAAATTAGGTTCAAACGGTTTTGCCGAGAAACTTGAATCTCGTGCTATCCACATTTCAGCCAGTACAGGGAGTGAAACATTTGTACTTGAGACGAGTTCTTTAAAAGATGAATTTGCAAACAGCAGTAAATTTTTAGGAGAATTGTTACAAGATCCAAACTTTAGTGAAGATACTCTCTCTAAAGTAAAAACAATGACACTAGGCTCACTCAGTCGTAAAGAGAATGATTTTGATTATGTTGCCTCAAATGAACTGAAAAAACTTCTTTTTCCAAATACACCTTTGGCACAACCTGCATCAGGAACAGTGGAAAGTGTAAAAAGTATAGAGCTTGAGGATGTGAAAGATTTTATTAAACATCATTTGGTGATTTCTCGTGCTATTGTTGTAGTTGGTGGAGATGTAGATATTGCAACCGTTAAAAAAAATATAGCAAAAATTTTAGAGAAACTTCCAAAAGGAAAAAGCGAACCATTACCACATTTTAGTGCAAGTGATAAACCAAAAGAAAGTATCCTTAAACGAGATACACAACAAGCATATATCTATTTTGGTTCACCTTACAAGATGGCTGTCAATGATGAAGACTATTACAAAGCAAGAGTGGCTACATTTATACTCGGAACAGGAGGCTTTGGCAGTCGTTTGATGGAAGAGATTCGTGTCAAACGCGGACTTGCCTATTCAGCCTATGCCCGTGTACATGTAAACAAATCTGTTTCATACCTAGACGGATACCTGCAGACAAAGCTTGATTCGATGGATGAAGCGAAAAAAACTGTTGTCAATGTTATCTCCGAGTTTGTTCACAAAGGTGTAAGCAAAGAAGAGCTTGAGCAGACAAAAAAATTCTTGCTTGGCAGTGAACCGCTGAGAGTGGAAACAATGAGCCAAAGACTCCAACGCACTTTTATGGACTACTACAAAGGTTTTCCTTTGAATCATTCAGAAATAGAACTGCAAAAGATTAAAAAATTAAAACTCAAAGATTTAAATGATTTTATAAAAAAACATACAGAAATCCTAGAGCAGAGTTTTGCGATAGTGACGAAGTAGTTCTATGACACTCATAGGGCAAATAGACAGAATTCTTTTTGAGTCTGAGGGTTTTTTTATCGCGGTTTTAAAAAGCGGTGAAAAAATCAGCGGAACCTATTTTGAGAGTGATGTGGAAAACTTGAAAGGTTCGGCTATTACTCTTGAGGGGTATTATGAAGAGCATAAGAAGTATGGCAAAACTTTTAAGTTTGACACTATTAAAGTCAACCAAAATGAACTTTTTTTCTTTTTAAATAAAATCATTAAAGGCTTTACTAAAAAACTCTCAGCAGATTTGATAGACCACTTCGGAGCTGAGGAACTTGTCAATATTTTAGACAATGACATAGAAAAACTGCTCGAATTTAAAGGCATAAAAGAAAAACGCCTCAAAAAGATTCAGGCTTCTTGGAAACAGTTCCGTTCTATGCGGCGTTTGGGCGAGTTTTTAAGTCCTTATGATGTTACACCGACACTTTTGACAACAATTGCCACAGCGATGAAAGATGTAGACGAACCCTGCACAAAAATCAAAGACAATCCCTATATACTGACCAATATAAACTCCATAGGATTTAAGCGTGCGGATGAACTTGCACTCAAAATGGGCGTTGCTCCTGAGAATGAACAGCGAATCAGTTCGGCTATGGATTATGTACTGTTAAACTATTGTGAAGCGCAGGGCAACAGCTGTATAGCAAAAGAGGTTTTGTTTAACGGACTTGATGAGTTACTCGGGTTTGTCAACAAACAAAATCTGTATGAAGCGGCTTTGGTAGAACGGGTGGCAGAACAAAGTATAGTTATTATGAAAAATGAACGGGTTTCTCCTGCGAGACTCTATGATGCTGAAAAGTTTTTGTATGATGATTTTACGGCACGCTCAAAACTTGACAGTGGCGGGTTTGTAAAAGATCTTGAAAGCTTTTTGGCTGATACTTCGCTCAAACTCGGTGAACAGCAAAAAATGGCGGTCGAGATGATAAACAACGGAGCCTCACTGCTGTTTTTGGTCGGGTATGCGGGAACGGGAAAGAGTACAACCTCCAAAACAATTTTAGAACTGCTGAGCACCCGTTATGACAAAAAAGAGATTATAACCTGTGCTCTGAGTGGTATAGCTTCGCAAAGAATCAGTGATACGACAGGGTTTGAGTCTGCAACGATTCAGTCGCTTTTGGTCAAACACGAAGGGAATGACAAATTTTCTTACTCTGTTGTGCTCATAGATGAAGCTTCCATGATAAACTCTTCTTTGTTTGCACGGGTGATGGGTAAAATTTCTAAAAAAGCCATTGTCATTATTGTCGGTGATGATGCGCAGTTGCCTCCTATCGGGGCGGGAAATGTACTCAGCGATGTATTGACATTAGAACTTGCTCCAACAGTAAAACTGACACAGATATATAGACAGAGTGAAGAGCAGGCTATTACACTCATAGCCAATCAGATACGACAAGGAGAACTACCTGAGTACAGACAAAAATATGAAGATTTCGAGTTTGTCGATGTCAGCATACAAAACTATTATGCTTTGAAAAATCAGCTCTCTCAAGAGGAGTTGAAAAACCTTCGAGATGACAATTCAAAACAGATTATTGCTGAAATTATCCACCGAGTTGTTGATACAATAGAAAAAGCGAGATACCGACTCAGTAACAAGCAGATAAAAGAGTATTTGAATTATTTTCAGGTGATTACACCCATGAAAGGCGGTATATTGGGTTCAAACAATTTGAACAAAATTTTGCAGGAGTATTTTAACCCCAATCCGAAAAAGTGCGTCAAGCGCGGCGAGTTGGAATTTCGTCTGATGGATAAGGTCGTGCATACGAAAAATGAAAATATGGTTTCATGGAGCGGTGAGGGCTTTAAAGAGGGCGAAGAGGCGAATGAGCGGAGAATTTTCAATGGTATGAGCGGGCTGCTTTTTAAAATAGACGAAGAGGAGGAACAGGTTTATGTGTTTTACCCGAATGAAGATGTTGTTGTTCGCTATGAGTATGAAGAACTCAAATCACATCTGATGCTCTCATACGCGCTTACCATCCACAAAGTACAGGGTATGGAGTATGACATTGTCGTAATACCTATGAGTTTTACGCATTACATTATGCACAATACCAAGCTGATATATACCGCCATTACACGGGCAAAACACAAGTGTATTGTCATAGGTGAGGGCGGCGCATTTGAGAATGCCTGCAGGCGTGTTGATGTGACACAAAGAGATACGGTACTGCTGGAGTTACAATAACTTTTATCTTTAAGGAACATTATGTCCTTTTAACTCTGTAGCCAATAATTAACAGACACTTTATCCTTCTAATATGATATTTATTGCAAAAAAGGACATCTGATATTTAAGAAAACTAATATAGAAAATGTCAAAAACTCAATTCCATTGCAATTTGTCATATTTTTCACTATTTTCAGGAGATAGAGAGGACATTTAAATGTTCTGTTAATACTGTGATTTCAGATTTTTTATGATAAAATGTTCCTTGAATAAATAGTTGTAAGTTCCCGCGGAGCGGAAACTTACAACGGCGAAGCTGAGCCCTAAACGGGTCACCAACCATTTGTCGTATTCCGCTACGCTACATACAACAAATGGCAGGAGTCCCACATCAAAGTATATCTCAGAAAATCGCAAACGAATTTTCTGAGATATACATTAATGGGGCTCAGCTTCGCCGTTAAAAGCACAGGAGAAAATTATTCTACCAAAAAAAAGAAATTTATCTCGACTTAATATTTTTTATAAAAAAGCACAAGGCAAAATGAGAAATAAATTTTTTTCAAAAGCATTATGTTATAGAGCAATTTTCACTAAAATGAGATTTTATAATGTAAATTTCAAAGGAGCTATTTTAACACATTGTAGTTTTAAAAACAGCACATTTCATCATGTTGAATTTTTAGGAACAAATTTAAAAAAATCTAACTTTTCAAATGCTAAATTTCAAAATTGTACATTTTCAGCAACTTTACTTGAAAATACAAACTTTACAAATGCCGACTTTAAAAATTGTATTTTTGTAAATATTAATTTTACAAATGCAAAAAATATAAAAATAGATTCTAAAAACAATACATTTTTATCTACTCATTCGACACCTCTTATAGATAAAGAGTTGACTACATTATTTAGTCAGTCCTGAAAAACCAAAAATACCCCTATTTTAGGCATTTTAAAGCCTATTTTGGCTATACTTTCAACAGCAAAAAACAAGCTAAAAAACTCCAAACTCCTAAAATAGGACAATAATCTTGT
>JALSKR010000242.1 GCA_026988735.1 Sulfurimonas sp. | reverse complement strand
AGCGTTACATAGCCTCATCACTCAAACGAGAGTATGCCAGCGAAAACGGCACAGAGCTTAATGCCCTACTGCCAAAGATGAGCCCACTCAATCCACAATATTTGACAAAAAAACAGAGTGTCTTTCAAAAAATAGCTGCTTTTGTGGAGAAGTTTAAAGGGGTTGGGGGTGAGGTTTGATGCAAGTCTCATTGCTGTTACAAAAAAACAATAGACCTTAAAGCATGTAATCTACTGGTAACAATTTATACTCCCATTATGCTATCAAGGGTATATTGCATATCAACATCTAAATTAATATTTTTAATCATCCAATCAATATACCCTCTATCTTTATGATAAATCTCTTCTATTCTTTTTCCTTTATGTTTACCAAATGTAAAGGTTTCTATAAAAATGGGGGTACTTGTAAGCTCTTGCATCTTAATCATAGGGTTGTCATTTGGAAATTTTTCCACTATCACTGTTTTGAGATATGAGAAAAGCAGTTTCATAACAAGTACATCCCCTATTGCATCATGTGCCTTAATGGTTATATTATATTTATCTGCTTCTGCTTGTTCTCCCTTGTAGAGTTTAAGTGAGTATCGTAAATATTGAAGCCCTTTTGATTTCTCCTCTGTGAGTAAATGTCGAGCAACTCTCAGTGTATCAATAATTCTAAATTTGGATTTAAATCCTTCTTTTTTCATCATTCCCATATCGAAAGGCATGTGGTGGGCTACCAAGAAATTTTCTTCATTATTAAGTGCCTCTAATTTTTCATAAAAAGATGTTTCTACCAAAGGCACTTTATTCTCAATTAATTCAGGAGTAATTCCGTGTATAGACATAGCTTTTATTTTTATAGGTACAACTGTACTGCAAAGTTCATCATATATTTCTACGTTGTTATTATCATCAAGTATCATGGCACCTACTTGAATAATTCTATCTTCTATAGAATTTCCTGTTGTTTCTGTATCAAAAAGTATATATTTTGTCATTATTTGTATCCTCGTATATTATGATTGTAAGTATAGTAGATTATATTGACATTATTTGTCTATGTGGGTAGTTTTTTAAGAGTATTTTCCAAAATATTTTTATATTCTTTTATGAAATCTATTTCTCCATTCTGAGAAAGTATATTAATAAATTTTTGCCATTGCATTAGTGTAGGTAACAATTCCCATACATGTGTAATATGCACTTCATACTCCATACCATCTGTTGTTGGAGTACATCGTTGAGTATAGGTATTGATACCTAAGATATTTTTTTCTTTAAAGTAATGTATCATTTTTTTATTAATGTGTATTGTCACAATAGTTTCTTGTGTCTTTGGAGAATGAAAACTATTATGCCAAGCATCAAAATCTAGCGTATCGTGTAAATCAGAATCATACAATTCATTGGTATTGGTAATAAATATTATATCTCTTATTCTGTAAGTAAAATATTTTGTACGGTATGCCACCAGATACCAATAACCATCTAATTGTACTATATTCAGTGGTACTACCGTTTGTTTTTTATTGTGGTATGTGATGGTTATTATTTCTGTGTTTTCTATGGCATTCTCAATTTCTATGATAATGTCCTCTTTTTTTTCAATATTCTCTTCTCTGCTTTGAATATAATATGTTTCTGACATTTGATTGAGTAAGGAAATCATTGAACTTCGTTTAGCATAGTTACTTTGCAAAGCATTATTAGAGTCTATAATCTTTTCTGCTAGTTTATGTAATTTTTCTATAGGTTGAGAGACGTGTGAATATTGATAGATATACTCTTTACCTACTTTCTGCCTATTGGCTATACCAAAATCTACTAATTTATCTAAAATTCGTTTGATTCTCTTTTCATCACTACGTACATCATTACCCGTCTCCGCCCAAAGTTCTGAATATATATTTGAGAGTTGATCTCTAAGTGACACTGCTGAACATGTAGATAAACTTTTGAATACTTTATGTACTGTATAAAGTTCTTGACTTTTTTCTGTTGTAGTTTGATACATATGCTATCCCTCAAAAATATATAGACGTTTTTTGTCTATATATTTCAATACTATATCACATTAATTTTAGAAAATTAAGAAACCAATCAAGTTTCAAATAAATTTTAATCGTACAATTTTTAATTTTTTGGGGAGAAAAATAATGAAAGATTATAAAGTAAGCAATTTAGAAATGGGAGAGTCATATGGTGGTGTTCTAGCCTATGAAACAATAGAAGAATTAAATAAGCGTTGCATACAAATCCCTAAAAATATGATTGGTAAATACTATGGAGACAACAGACCAATATGGGAAGAGATTGAACATTTAGATATGAGTATACGTATGCCAAAATATTATTTTATTGCATGGGTAGAAAAAGAGAATACATTAGGAGTGCTGGACGAAGAAGATGGCTACCCTTATTTTGGTATGCACCTTTTTATAGTTGGGTATATTGACACTATAGAGGAAGTATTTTCTACTGTTGATTGCATAGTTCAAAAAAGGTTTGATGAGTATGCACAGGGCTATGGTCTATAAATGAAAAAAATACAAAGTACCATAGAAAATGCAGAAGCCATATTGGTTTTTGCAGGAGCAGGAATGAGTGCAGACTCCAATTTGACTACCTATCAAGACAAAGAAGGTTTTTTTACTGAATATCCATTATATAAAGAACTCAAAAAAAGTTATGTTTCTATGATGTCCTATAATGGTGTGTTAGATGACCCACATTTTGCATGGGGATATTTTGCACATCAATATGGTTTGTATCGAGATGCTGTTCCACATGAGGGCTATAGTGCATTGTTGAAACTGTGTCAATCAAAAGATGACTATTTTGTAGTTACCACAAATGTAGATGGACTGTTTATAAAGGCAGGGTTTCCTACACAAAATGTCCACGAAGTGCATGGAAGCATACACACGCTACAGTGCAGTGTGCCATGCAGTAAAAACACATGGCATACGAAAGGTTTAGATGTAGATATAGATTATGCAACTATGAGAGCCCTAGACTCATTACCTGCTTGTCCAAAATGTGGGCATGTTGCTAGACCAAATATCTGTATGTATGGAGATACCGATGAGAGTTATATTTGGGAAAAGTCTCAAAAGAATGCGGATAACTTTAGAGCATGGCGATCTGACAATAAATCAAAAAAGCTAGTGATATTTGAGATAGGTGTTGGAGCTGAGGGATTAAAGCGTCATATGAAGCAGTATGAAAAAGAGTTTTTTGATGTCACTTTGATTCGGGTTAATCCTGTGTTGCATCAAGAAAACGGCATAGTACACTTAGCACAAGGTGTAAAAGAGGCTTTTGTGAATCTTGGGAAAATTGCAACTGAAAATAATTAAATACGAAGGGAAATAAATGCTCCAAAAAATATATAAACACATTGATAAACATACGCTCAAACCACAAGAACTTATTCTTATAGAGTGTATACCCAAAAGTGCTAAAAGCAATGTCATTCTCAATGCAGAGACTTTTGATAGGATGATTCAGTGCATGCCAGATGGTAGTAAAAAAGCTCAATATATACTGAATAAAAATCTACTGTGGAAAGAGACAGAGGTACTAGATAGCAACATGCTTACTAATGGGGACGTTGATACTATGAATATCTCAGAGATGACGCTTGTCTATATGTCACTTGATGACACTATCACCGAGGTTGTTTGTACTTTTGATGAGAATAGCATAGCTTTAGATACGAAAGATATCAGTTGTGTACTAAATCATAAAGGTATTTCTTTGATGCATAGAGGGTATGCCACTGGAACGCAAGCAGCATACGATGCAACTAAAATAGCCATAAAATCTACAGAGCTTCAATCTAGCCACTCTGTTGTCGATGATGCTATGGGTATTTTAATCATTTTTGAGACACATCCAGATTATCCTCTACATGGTATCGCTGATGCAATGGACATTCTCTACTCTCGTGCCAATAAAGAGGCAGATGTTATGTTTTGTACACAGTGTAATGATGATATGAAAGAGGATGAAGTGCGTGTGATAGTGGTGGCGACAGGGCTGTAAGTATGTGTTGATATAATATTAAGTTGCAAGTGAAAGGACAAACTTAATGGAAGAAAAAGAATATAAAGATTTTTTTAGTAAATATGAAGAATTTAAAAATATACAAACTGAACAAAAGAATGATGGGAAAAATGACTTTAACATTTTAACATCTGTGTTAAAATATAGTGATGAAGTACGTTTGCACTCACGAATGATTGGAAAATTACTTGATATTGACGGAAAACACTATAGGGGTGAATTGTTTCTAAAATTGTTTCTTGAAACTATTGACCTTCATGAATGGGGCTTAAAATTATCAGAAACAACTGTAAGTATAGGATATATAGATATTGATTTATATATTACTGATGGAGAAAAACATATAATTATCGAAAATAAAATATGGGCAAAAGACCAACCCTGTCAAGTTACAAAATATATTAATATTATTGTAGAAGAAAACAAAGAAAGTATCGATGTGAGCGAAGAAGATGATGGCTATATAAAATTAAAGGAAGAACAACTTATTGTAATATATCTTACACCTAGGGGTAGGGAGAAACCTGTGCCTGAAGATCATAGTAAAGATAAAGATGGATATATTTATTTTAGTGGAAAAGATGAAAAACTTCAGAGATGTTCTAAAAAAAGTCGTACTGATGGATTAGTTAAAGATGGATTTAAAAACTATAAAGCTAAATACAAAAAAATTACATATAAAGATGAAATTTTTAAGTGGTTAGTAAAATCTCAAAAAGCGGTAGAAAATATTACCAATTTACATGAAGCGTTAAGGCAATATATTGATGCAGTAAAGATGGTAAATAAAACTTATAAAGGGAGAGTCCTACAATTAAAAGACTATTGGATAGAACACAAATATCCAATTAGACCCTTATTTATTATAAAAGAAAAAATAGAAGATAAAACTATAATAAAAGAGATATCAGGACTACAAAGTGATTTATTGTATGAATTATTCTCTCAAGATATTGATGGTTTAGAACATGTAAATACCGAAGTAAAAGAAATTTCTAAAAAACAAAAAAAGCTAGTGTATGCAAAGAGAAAATGTAAAGCATTCTTTGGAATAGCGAAGGGACGAAAAAGAGATTTTGGTTCATTTTATTACATAAATAAAAATGATTTGTTATTGATTTTTGTTGGTGTATCCCATATACATTTTGGCATAGTGGGTCACGCTAACTATAAATTAGATATGCATGATGTAGTTCATCAACCAAAAGATGCTTATGGCTTAGAGTTGATAAATAGAAAAACTGGTTTTGGTGGGTTAAGATGGCATTCAAAAGGATATCCAAATATGGAAGTGTTGGGAGATTATGATAATAGTGCATTTAAAAAAGGCTTGGATGATTTAATTGCAATTATAGATTACAATAACAAAAAGAATGAATGACAGACCTACAATGTTTTAGACTCTTGGGAGAATGATTTTCTGTCTAACAACTTACGTTGTATAGAGAAGTGTTTCCGTCCATATAAAATCTTATACTTATTTAAATTAGGAGAACAAAATGACCATTTCAAAATCTCAATACATGCGTGGCTTACAATGCCATAAATCACTCTGGTTGCATAAAAATAAATCTGCATTAAAAGATAAATACGACAATACCTCTATGGTTCTTTATGATGCAGGTATAAACCTTGGTCAATTAGCTCAATCCTTATTCCCCGATGGTACTGAAGTGCAATATGATGCCACAAACTTAAAAAAAATGCTTTCGACGACACAAGACCTTATAAAAAATGGTACAAAAGTAATCTATGAAGCCACATTTAGTGAAAACGGCGTTTTAGTTATGGTAGATATATTAGTAAAAAATGGTGATACTTGGGATATGTATGAAGTCAAAGGCACAACAAATGTTAAAACAAAACAAGGCAGAACAAAAGCAAAATATTTATATGATGTCGCCATACAGTGGTATACACTCTCTAAAATATTAAAATTAAATAAGGCTTATCTTGTTTACTTAGATAAAAAATATACCCGTAATGGTGCATTGGAAGTAGAAAAATTATTCGTCAAAAAAGACATAAGCATAGAAGTTATCGAAGAACAAGTTCATATAAATGATAAGCTTACCAGTATGGAAAATATGTTGACAGCTAAAGATATGCCAAAAATTGATATTGGTAGGCACTGTAGTAGTCCATACCGTTGTGATTTTCATAAATATTGTTGGCAAGATATACCAGAAGATTCAATTTTTAAAATAGCTTATGCAAAGAAAGCACATTGGTCATTGTACGAGAAAGGTATTATTTCTATGAGAGATGTTCCTGATAACTTCCCACTTGAAAAACGTGCAAAAAAGCAATTGAAATCTTACAAAGCTAATGAAACACATATTGACAAACCAAAGATTCAATCTTTCATAGAAAAGATTAACTACCCTATTAATTTTTTAGATTTTGAAACCTTTCAAAGTCCGATACCTCGTTTTGATGGTCAAAAACCCTATATTCACATACCATTTCAATATTCATTACACATACTACATGAAGATGGAAGATTAGAGCATAAAGAATTTTTAGCCAATGAACACAATGACCCAAGAGGAGAGCTGGCTAAGGATATGCTAAAAAATATAACTGAAAAAGGTTCTATAGTCGCATACAAAGACACTTTTGAAAAAAGTCAAATTAAAAATTTAGCTCTATTCTTGCCAGATATTAAAAATAATCTTCTGGCATTAAATAAACGTTTTATCGATCTTGCTGAACCATTCTCGAAAAGATACTATTATCATCCAAAATTTCATGGAAGACACTCCATAAAAGTAGTATTACCAACACTATTTCCTGAGGATAGTAAACTTAATTATAAAAACCTAGGCTCCATACAAAATGGTCTTGATGCAATGAATACTTTTGAAAAGTTACATAGATTACAAGATAAGTCAAAAAGAGAAATAATAAGACAAGACTTGCTTATATATTGTCATCTTGATACTTTAGCAATGGTAAAAATATTAGAAAAGCTAAATGAACTTGTCTATGAGTAAATTATATATTGACAATTTCTGTCTATAAGCTAGGTTATACTTTTTATATTTATATTCAAAAGGTTATTTATGAGTCAATTTAAAAATGGAGAGTATTCAGTCGAGTCATTGCAAAAATGTATACCGATGGTCTTAAATAATGAACTACACTTTCAGCGATGTGTGTCTTATTTTTTAGAAGAACACAATTTTATAGTCAACCAAGAACATTTTCGTAAAAAGCTAATGAAGTATTTGGAAGAATCATTTAGAACTGACCCTGTAAGATTGGCACAAAGGCTTATACGAGGGCAGTCCACAGAAAGTGGTGAAGAATCATGGATATGGCTTGGTGGTATTGATGTATCTAAGATTGTGATTCATAGTATTAAATAGAAATTCTTGGTCATATATTTAAACCTTTAACAGCATCAAATCCAACATCAGGACTAAGTTTTGCATAACGCATAGTCATCTTAATATCTGAGTGGTTCATGAGTTTTTTGATAGTATAGATGCCTACACCACTAATAGCAAGTAGTGAACCAAATGTATGCCTAAAAGTATGAATCACCACTCTCCTCTTTGAATCTTCAATATCAAGCCCTACATTAAACAGTTCATTAAGTATAGGTTGTAGCATTTTGTTCAGTGAAACCCTATGCATTTGTTTAGCACTACCCCCAACTACATAATCGGTAGATTTTAGCCCTGTGGGTAATAACTCTTTGACAGATGGGTGAAGTGCAGCATAATAGGTGCTGTTATTTTTATGGTCTTTAATACGTATCTTATCTTCGAGTATATCACCTTGGGTTATAGTCAGTACAGAGGTTAATCTTGCACCAGTAGTTAAAGCAAGTACAGTAAAAAGCTTCACTAATTCTCTTTTTCGGAGTTTTGGATGTTCATCTATCGTTTTGAGAAGTAAAGCGATTTCTTCCTCATTCAAGTATCTTTCTCTAGCATCATTTGTGGTGTCTCTTTTTATACTTTTTGCAGGGTTGGGAGATATCTCATTATAGTTATATATGACAGATATGATATTGAGTAAATCATTTATGGTTTTAGGTGCATATGTCCTACCCGTTTTAAAAGATACTTCTTTTTTCTTCATGACTACAAACTTTTTTATATCTTCACTTGTAATTTCCTCCATAAGTTCATTACCAAAGACACTCATGATGTGATTTTCATATCTACCCTTAGTGTTACGTGTATCGCCTTTACCTTCTATCTCAATCATATATTTGGAAAAAGCATCATTGAGCGTGAGTTCAGGTTTTTTATACATGGGGGATTTTTCACCCATGCGTGAAATGGAATGTTTTTCGTTCCTAACTTTAGAAGCATACCCTGCCGTTACACCTTCCAAAGAGCTTCCTACTTTTGTAAGGTAACTCTTGCCCTCAATCTTACCCTTAATATAGAATATCTTTTCGCCTGTTTTCGTTTTACGGTAAAACACACCAGTGAATTTAGTCTTAACCATTTTTATCCCCTATTTATCCCCTAAAGTGAGATAAGTACTGTGATTGTATGATATAGGTATGATGGCTTATACCCATATATCATTCGTATACAAGGGATATTATAGCGTATTTAAGGGGATATACAAAGAGTATAGTTCTGGGAAGGTACTGAAGTTGAAGTAGCAGTTAACTAGTCTCACTAACATCCCTCAATTGGGATGTTATTCTTCTTCTACATTTGCTAATGTTAATGCAAATAATACATTTACCCCATTTTTTATCA
>JALSKR010000241.1 GCA_026988735.1 Sulfurimonas sp. | reverse complement strand
TCAAAATAGAATAGACGGTTGTTGTTTATTAGTTATTTCTAAGTAATTTATCTCTCTGTCTGTAAAGATAGAGAGTCTCTTACTTGCTTAGTTTTCAATGATCTCAAACATATTCAGTGGCTTCAACTCGAAGTCTCTCTCAACCTTTTAAACAAGGTCTCTCTGTTTGTGGATGGGAATTATAGGGGATTTCGACTTTAATGTCAATAGTATCTGAGAGAAATTTTAAATTTCTTTTGAGTCTGTTTCATTTAGAATTAGTTTTGCTTATTTTAGCGTAGCATCTTCACCAACATATATATAGTGTAAGCATTCCACTTCTCTTATGTTGCCTTCCATTAACTTTTTATCTATAGAATTCACTAAATAAAAAAATATCTTATAAACAGATATTGAAAAAGGAAAAAATTATGGGACTATATGATCGTGATTATGCAAGAGGTAACTCGTATGCTTCACACGTAGAAAGTCGCAGCGAAGCGCAGATAGTCTCTTTTGTAAAAGAGACATATAAGCTTTTCGCTGCATCAATGCTTGCAGGCGCTGCCGGAGCTTATGTAGGTGTGCCTTTGGCTGCAAGTATTTCAGGTTTAATCTGGCCACTCTTTTTTTTAGAGATTGGACTTTTAATCGGCTTACAGTTTGTTAAGAACAAACCAGGTATAAACCTGTTGGTAATGTTTGCTTTTGTCTTTGTTACAGGACTTACTACCGCACCATTACTAGCATATACACTTGGAATGAGCGGTGGTGGCGCAATAGTCGGTAACGCATTTGCCATGACTGCAGTTGTCTTTGGTGCAATGAGTTTTTTTGCTATAAAAAGTACAAAGGATTTTACAGGATACGGAAAACCTTTAATGATTGCTCTTTTTGTAATCATTGGATTTTCAATCATAAACATCTTTCTTGGAAATCCTATGTTTCAAATTATTATTGCCGGAGCGGTGGTAATACTTTTTAGTATCCTTGTGATTTATGATACACAAAACATTATGAAAGGAGCCTACCAAACTCCTATAGACGGTGCCATTGCGCTTTATTTAGACTTTTTAAATATCTTTATAGCACTGTTACAGCTTTTTGGCATCTTCGGAAATGAAGAGTAATTCTCTCTCACCCGAACTTTTTCGGGTGATTGATGCCAATATAAACCGTCTCAAAGAAGGTATACGCGTGGTTGAAGATATACTTCGATACAGAGACAACAACAAAGAACTCTCCTCCAGACTCAAATCACTCCGACACAAAGCACAGATTCAAGAAACAAAAGAACTGCTTAAAAACAGAGACAGTGTAAATGACGTCTTGCGACCATCTACAAAAAGCGAACAAAGCCGTTCTACACTTGAAGATATACTGACTGCCAATTTTAAGCGTGCGCAGGAATCTGCCAGAGTGTTGGAAGAACTCTATAAATTGGACAATATAGACTACAGTGAAAATTTCAAAACTCTGCGTTATGAACTCTATACTTTAGAAAAAGAAGTTATGCTTAATAGATAAACGCTACTTCAAATTCTAAATAATTCAGTGGATATTCCTGCATCAGTTTTTTCATCTCTTTGTAGCTTAAAACATTACGAGAAGCACTGACTCCGCTCTTTTTTATATAACGAAACATATCTCTGACATTTTCAAATTCCAGCTTATAGTGTACCACTTCAAAATTCGCATCAAAATACTTTCTTTGCAAAAACTCAAGTTTACATGTATCTATAAGCAGTGGTTCCAATCCTGCTGTTACATGTAAGGTCTTAAATGTATTTGCTGTAAAAACCGCAAGTGCGACAGGGGTTTGAAAAGTTTGCAGTTGTTGGAATGTTTTTTCCATATCATCTGCCCATTGCAATGCCGAAGCAGAAAAAATATAATCAAAACTATATTCTCTTAACAATTCAAAAAGATTTGCATCATTAAAATTTCCGTAAATACACTCTATCTTTTGAGACTTTGGATGTAGTTCCAACATTCCCGGAGCAAAATCAACTGCCATCAGCTTATCATACTGCCAATTTATTTTTTTTGCCAAAGTACCGCTTCCGCAGCCAAGATCCAAAATATTTTTTGGCTGTGAAGCAACGAGAGAAAGAAGCTTGTCTGCTACTTTTTGCTGAATAACATTATAAGAACCATAATGCATTGCATACTTGGAAAATTCAGAACTTATTTTCATCTGTTCTCTATCATTTCTTGTTTACTATCAGTGAAATAATAAAAATAACTATAATTGAGAGTACTATAGTAGCCCCGGAAGGCAAAGAATAGTAGTATGAAAGACTCATACCAAATATAACACTGAAAAGGGCAAAAAAGAGTGAAATAAGCATTGTGCTTCTAAAGCCCACTCTGTACTGCAGGGCAGCGACAGTCGGAATAACCATTAAAGCTCCTATAAGTAAACTTCCCACAACCCGAATCGAGAGTGCAATTATGACAGCCACTACAGTCACAAGCAAAAAATTTAAAAACTTTACTTTTATACCGCTTGTTTTAGCTACTTCTTCATCATAAGCAATAAAATAAAGTTCTTTTGAAAAGAGCAGTAAAAAGAGTAAAGAGAGACTCCCTACTGTAACTATCGTCATCACATCCTCATTTGTCACCGATAAAATAGAACCAAACAGATATGAAAAAAGAGAATTGTTAAAAGCACCGCCCAAAGAGACAATAATCACAGCAATTGCCAGTGAACCTGAAAGAATTATAGCCAGTATAGCATCACTGTAAAGTGAAAATGCACTTCGCAGATACTCTATCAACCATGCAGAAGCAATTGCAACACCAACAGCAACCCAGAGAGGATTGTATCCCGCAACCAATCCTACAGCAACCCCGACAAGTGCCGAATGTGCCAAAGTTTCACTCATAAGAGAGTAACGGCGAAGTACTACAAAATTACCACTTATAGAAGCCAGCACAGCAATAAAAAGTCCTGCAACAAAGGCTCTTTGCATAAAATCATATTCAAACATCTCAAACATAGGAATCCTTAATGCTCATGCTTGTGATGATGAAGAGCATGGGCATCTATGCCATACAAATCACTCACTTCTTCACAGGAAAGCATCTTTTTTGGGTCATTACAAATTGTCGCTTTTTGGTTTATCGTAAACAAGCGTCCGATATCATCAGCTATAACACCAATATCATGTGTTATAAACAAAATTGTTATATTCTCTTCTTTATTAAGCTTTGCCAAAAGTGTATAAAATCTTTGCTGAGACACCATGTCTACACCGGTATTTGGTTCATCAAGAATCAGAATTTTTGGGCAAGAGGCCAAAGCTCTTGCTATCATAACCCGCTGACGCTGACCACCAGAAAGTGTACCAACCATTTTATCTCTTAAGTTAAGAATGTCCATTTTTATCATGGCATCTTCTACCATCTCTTTGTCTTCTTTGCTTATGCCGGCAAGTATTCCTCTTTTTGCTATGCGTCCCATTTTTACAATATCTTCAACTGTCGCTGGAAAATTTTCATCTACAAGTGTTGCACGCTGGGGAACATAGCCGATTTTATACCACTCTTTGAACTCCTTTAGTTTTTTACCAAATATTTTAATCTCTCCAGATGTAGGCTGTTGTAATCCAAGCAGCATACGAATGAGTGTTGTTTTTCCACCACCGTTTGGTCCGATAATGGCGATGTATTCACCCTCGAAAATCTTAAAGGAAATATCCTGAAGGATAGTTTGCCCGCGAACAATAAAATTAAGATTTTTTACATCAAAGATGGGAACCTTGAATTTCATTTGCACATAAGCGCCTTTGAGAGTTTTTGAAGATTTTTTTGCATAATCTCTTGATATGTCATGCCCGCTTTTGCTTCATCTGCTGTAATATTGCCTAAAGGCTGAAACACATCAACAGTAATATTTGCATCTTTTGCTATACTTTTTGTCACTTTGTCGTTTACAAAATTTTCATAAAAAATTGTTTGAATGCCTTTTGCGTGTATGTCTTTAAAAATTCTTTTAATTGCTTTGGCACTCGGCTCGGCATCAGGAGAGAGTCCCGTCAATGATTCTACTCCAAATCCGTACCTGTCTGCCACATAGCCAAGAGCATTATGCGTGACAACAACACTCTTTTGTTTACAGTCTGCAAGTCTTTTCTTATACTCTTTGTCGAGTGCATTGAGCATGTTCACATATTTGTCTCTGTTTTTGATGTATAGCTCTTTATATTGTGGCTGCAGTGCAATAAGTTCTTGTGTAATTACCTTTGCAGCTTTTTTCATATTGTCAAAATCAAGCCAGTAGTGAGGATCTACTCCTTCATGATGGTGATGCCCGTCATGCTCCTCTTCTTCTGTCTCTTCCTTCATATCTGTCAGTTCTCGCAATTTTACATACTTGCTGATATCTACTGCTTTTTGTTTAAATGCAAATCCGTGTACCCATGGTTCCAATCCCGCGCCACTGTAAAAAACCAAGGCACTTTTTTCTATCTTGCCCATAAGCTTGGGAGTTGGTTCAAAACTGTGAGGGTCAACACCAAAAGGCAAAATATTAACCACATTAACAGTATTTCCTGCGATATGCTTTGTAATGTCATAAAGGGCAAATGTGGTTGCCCCCACTATAGGTTTTGTATTTGTTTGAGGTTTTTTTTCATTTTCTATAACAAGAAACAGGCTTGCCAAAAGCAAAATAAGAATCAATGCAATAATTTTTATATTTTTCACTGCTCTACCTTCAAAATAATTTTTATTTGATAATTGTAATTATACCCTCTTTTTCAGAGTTTGATAATATAAGGTTTTTTAGATATAATTCTCCACTTTATAATTCTAGGAAAATATATGACAACCAGTCTTTTACTTATAATTCAAATCGTCTTAGTCATCATCTTGGTCATAGCCGTACTGCTGCAAAAAAGCTCAAGCATAGGCCTTGGTGCTTACAGTGGTTCCAACGAATCAGTTTTTGGTGCAAAAGGACCAAGCAGTTTTTTGGCAAAAACTACATTTACTATCGGCTTTTTGTTTGTTGTTAACACAATAACATTGGGTTACATGTATTCTCAGTCTGCACAGTCTTCTGTGATAGATGAAATGGTTCCGACAACAGATGTAGCTGCTCCGGCAGTGCCAACTGCTTCGACTGCAAAACCAGAAACACCAAAAAAATAATCTTTTAAAGGAGAAAAACAGAATGTTGAACGAAATATTTAATGAATGTGAAGCGAAAATGCAAGGAAGCATTGAACATATGCAAAGAGATTTCAAAACACTCAGAACAGGTAAGGTCACAACCGCTGTGCTTGATAATGTAAAAATTGATTATTATGGCACGCCTACACCTCTTGATCAGGTAGGTTCTGTTTTAGCAACTGATGCGACAACAATTGTCATCAACCCTTGGGAAAAAAATCTTTTATCTGATATTGAATCTGCCATCAATGCGGCAAATATTGGAGTAAACCCAAATAATGACGGAGAGCAGATTAAACTTTTCTTTCCTGCCATGACAGTAGAACAACGTCAGGAATCTGTAAAAAAGATGAAAACTATGGGCGAAAATGCAAAAGTTTCCATCAGAAATGACAGACGTGATGCCAATGACAAAATCAAAAAACTTGAAAAAGAGAAAGAGATTACGCAGGATGAATCAAAATCTGCTCAAGACAATATACAAAAAATTACAGACAAATATATAAGCAAAGTTGACAGCATCTTAAAAGAGAAAGAAGCTGAAATACTAAAGGTCTAATGCGTGGACGTCAAAAAAATATATATGGACGCTGATGCTCTTTTAGAGGGGCATTTTAAACTCAGTTCAGGCAACCATTCACAGTTTTACCTTCAATCTGCGAAAGTTTTGGAAGACCCAAAAACTGCAAAACTTTTAGCTGATGAACTTGCAAAGCAGATAAAAGCAAGCGGTCTTGAAATCGACACAGTTTGTGCTCCTGCTCTTGGCGGCTTAATAGCAGGTTTTGCCCTTGCAACTGCTCTTGATGTAAGAAGCATCTTTGCCGAGAGAGTTGATGGAAAAATGACTATTCGTCGTGGTTTCGAAATAAAGCCAGGTGAAAAAGTTTTGATGTGTGAAGACATTATAACAACCGGTGGAAGCGCTATGGAAGCAGCAGCAGTTGTAAAAGAGCTCGGCGGTGAAATAGTCGGTGTTGCAGCCTTGGCAAACCGTGGATTTTGCCATAGAGAGGGTAGTGACATACAGACAAAACCAAACTGTAAACTGCCTCAGGATATTCCGTTTTTTGCACTTGCTGATTTCACCTTTGAAATGTATGCACCTGATGTTTGTCCACTTTGTAAAGACGGCAGTCAGGCTGTTAAACCGGGTTCACGCGGCAATTAATTTTTCTAATCTGCTAGCGATATTTCAGCTGGCAGGTTAACATTCTCTCAACCAAAACACGGGCGACCTCTACTTTCCCATCTACTATATTCGTTATTTTCAGGTCTGAAAGTTTCTCTTTCTCTTCCAAGGAAACCACCTTTACAATCAGGTTAGCATTTCTTGAATGATTGAGCACTGCTTCACATATAAGGCGTTTTTTCGCTATATTATCAAGTGTCACAATGATGGCAGCCGCTTTTTCAATATGAAGTGCTTGCAAAATAGCTGTTTTTGAAGCATCTCCGAGATAGGCTTCTCTTCCTTCTTCAAGTGCTTCTTGCACATGTTTGTTTGAGTTATCAATGATAACATAAGGAACATCGAGGTCTTCAAGATACTGTGTTACAAACTTACCGACCACACTGTATCCACACACAACCACATGATTTTCTCTCCCCTTAAGTGCAGACATATCTGTAACAATATCTTTTTCTTTTATCAGCTTTGTCGTTATAACATTGATAAAGGGAACAAAAAACGGTGTCACTATCATAGAAAAAATCACTATCAGTACCAATAAAGAGGCCAAATGCTCATCAATAATGTGTCCTGATGCCGCGAGTGCAAAAATTACAAATGAAAACTCGCCTACCTGGGAAAGGAAGAGTGCTGTTTTCAAAGAAGTTGCACTGCTTGAACTTAAACGTAAAACCAGGAACATAAGGAACGACTTTATAAGAAAAATCAATAAAAACAGGCCGATAATAAGTCCGATATTGTCAATAAACAGAAAGATATCAATTTTCATACCGACAACAACAAAGAAAGTTCCCAAAAGGATATCTTTAAACGGTGCAATATCCGATTCTACTTTGTGATGGTATTTCGTTTCTGCAATAATCATGCCCGCAACAAATGCGCCCAGAGAATATGTAAAACCCATATAATAGGCAAAAAGAGAGGATGCCATAACGATAAAGAGAACAGACCCCATAAAGAGTTCATCCACTTCTGATGAAGATGAAAAATGCAACAGCCAGGCAACAACCCTCTTTCCAACTGTAAACATCACAGCTATGACAACAGAAACACTCAAAAGCGTATGCCATAATATGACAAATATCTCTTGATCACCCTCTTTGGACAAAAAACTTATCAGAATTAAAATAGGAATAACTGCAATATCCTGAAAAATCAGTATTCCCGTTGCATTTTGTCCATACGATGTATAAATCTCTTTGGAACTTTTTAAATATGTCAGTACAATGGCAGTTGATGAGAGCGAAAAAGCCAGTGCTATAATTATGGATGATTTTGGCCCCAGAGCAAAAATATAGTGTGCCAGGAGGTAGGTTACAACGGTAGTCAATCCCACCTGCAAAAACCCGTTGGCAAAAATCTCTCTTTTCATAGAACCCATTTTTGCCAAAGATATTTCAAGCCCTATGGTAAACATTAAAAAGACAATACCAAATTCCCCCGCCATCTCCAAGGCATGTGAATGGCTGGCTTTATGCAGATCAAAACCATAGGCAATAAGTGTACCGGTAAGAATATAGCCTATAATCTGTGATATACCTATTTTTTTCAAAAAGATATTAATGACTATAGAGAGCCCCAGAGCGATTATTATATAGACTAAAACATTTTGCATAGAGTTACTTTCATAATTTAATAAGACATTATATACTATAATCGCGCTTATACTTAATATATATGGAGATTTTTTAATGACTAAATTCATTTTTGTTACCGGTGGAGTATTAAGCTCTCTTGGAAAAGGGATTACAGCTGCTAGTATTGGTACTTTACTCAAACATGCCGGTAAGAATATAGGCATGCTTAAAATTGATCCATATATCAATGTTGACCCGGGTACTATGAGTCCACTTGAGCATGGAGAAGTTTTTGTTACAAAAGACGGCGCTGAAACTGACCTGGATATTGGAAACTATGAACGTTTCTTGGACAAATCCTTTCTGAAAACATCCAACTTTACAACAGGGCAGGTTTACTCAAGTGTAATTGAACGTGAACGTGCCGGTGGGTATTTAGGACAGACCATTCAGGTTGTCCCGCATATAGTCGGTGAAATTGTCAAGCGTATAAAAGCAGCCGGAGAGGGGCATGACATCCTTGTTGTAGAACTTGGCGGAACAGTAGGTGATATAGAGGGTTTGCCTTTTATGGAAGCTATTCGACAAATGAAACATGATGATGAAGTTGCCGGTACATTTTTTGTCCATGTGACCCTTATTCCCTACATAAAAGCAGCCGGGGAGATGAAATCTAAACCGACACAGCACTCTGTTCAGGAGCTTCGCCGTATCGGTATCACACCACAAATGATTATAGCAAGAAGTGAAAATGCTCTTCCTAAAACCTTCAAGAAAAAACTTGCGATGAGTTGTGATGTAGCGCCTGACAGTGTGATAGAAGCACTTGACGCCGCAAGTATATATGATGTTCCTATGTCATTTCTACGCCAAAATATTTTAAAGCCGATAGCAAAAGAACTTGAACTGGGAGAAATTGAACCTGACATGCAGGAGTGGGATTCACTTGTCAAAAAAATTGTACAGCCAAAAGGCAAAGTTGTCAT
>JALSKR010000240.1 GCA_026988735.1 Sulfurimonas sp. | reverse complement strand
TGATTTGCGCGCATTTTTTTAAACATGACTACTTTTTCCTGACTAAAGCCATATTCTAAAGAAAAAGTTGCTTCAAGGATGGGCTCTTTAATGTTTGTCCTTCTGTATCCAAATTGTATCTCCTCTTTTATATGTAATCCGGAGGGGGTTGTAATGCTGATAAGATTATTAAAAATCTCAAACTCTTTGAGTCCGGCATTCATATAAACAAGACCACCGAGTTTGCCCGGTAGGTGTGAAACAAATTCAAAGTTTGCGATATTGTGCTTTTTACAAAAAGAGGTAATTTTTCCTGAAGGGGTTGCTCCTCCGATTTTCAGCAGATTGTCTTCTATTTTTATGTAATCATACATTTTATCCAGCATCATCAGTTTTGGCGGATTGGGACCGATGAGGGTATTGTTGCATGAACCTATAAGATAGTAGTCATCTATATTGCTAAAATCATCTTTGAGCAAAGCCACATCGACAATGCCTCCAATTTTAAAAGAGGAGTATTTTGAAAAATCTATAGTTTTAAACTGCATTACTCAACAAAAGTAGGAATCATATTAAAAACACCGACAGAAAAATCTGTCATCTCATTGAGCATCCACGGCATGGTAAGCACGATGACAATTACAACACCGATGATTTTAGGAATAAAAGAGAGTGTCATTTCGTTGATCTGTGTCGTTGCCTGAAAAATACTCACAGCAAGTCCGAGTAACATTCCTGTAAGCAGTCCCGGCAGTGCAAGATAAAGTGCAATTTGAAATGTCTGGACACCCAGCGCTACAAGTTTTGCTTCCATTATGACTCTCTTAACTCTGTGTACTCTGTCGGGATGAGATAATCTTTGATGGCTACAGGTGCGTCATAAAATCCGTGTTTGTAGCCAATTTCAAAAAGTTTATCAATCGCTTCGTACTGAATATCACTGAGCGTAATGGAATCATCATTTGCATAAAGCTCAAGATATTTTTCAAGTGTAGGTGCATCAATGCGAACCAAATCACGCTCTAAAAGCATTGCAGAGAGTCTCTCTTTGTGATCACGCGCAACCTGAACAGCTTTTGTCAGTGTTTTTTCATAATCTATGGCACGGTTGAGTGGGAGTGAACGACGGATTGCCATGCCTCCAAGAGGCAAAGGCAGCTCTTTGCCGGCAAGTTCCTGCCAAATATCCCACATTTCACGCTCAACTTCAAGTTCATTGCCAAAAGTCAGGATACTTTCATGTATGAGTACTCCCGCATCAACTTTTCCTTCTTTGACAGCATCTTCAATGTCAAGAAAATTCATGTAAGTAATACGTGCATCAGGGTAGGCGATGCGAAAAAGCATTGCATTTGTTGTGTGTTTGCCGCTGAGAGCCACTTTGAAATTTCGTTTGAGCTTTTGGCTTTTTCTCTTAATGAGTTTGGGACCATACCCCTCGCCAAAACTTACAGCAGTTTTAAGTGGTGCATACTCCTCCCGTATGTGAGGGTAGAGCGCAAAACTTATGGCAACTATGTCATAAAGACCGTTGAGTGCATCTTCATTGAGCGTTTGTATATCTTTTGCAATGTTGTCAAACTGTGTATTTTTCATGTCTACCCAGCCGAATTTGATGGCATAGTACATAAAAATATCATCGGCGTCAGGTGAATGTGCTATAAGAGTTTTTTTCATAGTTTTATTTTATCGAAAAATAGATAAAAGGAACTTTTTGATTAAATTAATAATAATGGGAGTATAATTAAATAACATTATTTTTAATATAAGGAGAACAATTATGAGCAAAGATGCACTGGTAAAAGTCTATGACAACTATGATGAGGCGGCAGAAGTTGTTAATAAACTGCTGGCAAACGGCGTATTGAAAAAATATATTTCTGTAATCGCCAAAGGGGAGCAGGAAGAAAAAAATGAGTTTGAATATAAAAAACACAGTGAAAATGTGATTTTTTGGGGTGAGCAGGGCGCTTTTTGGGGAGGGCTTTGGGGGCTCTTAATGGGAGGCATACTTTTTTGGACTCCGGGAGTAGGCCCTATTGTGGCAACAGGACGAATCCTTGCCTCTATCGCCGGCATGGCAGCAGGTGCTGTGATGTTTGGAGCCACAGGGGCTATGACAGCCTGGCTGATTGATTTGGGTATAGAAAAATCTTTGGCAGAAAAATATGGAGATATGATCAAAGACAATAAAATACTTGTAATTGTTCATGGAGATGAAGATGCTGTGGAAATTGCAAAAAAAGCTTTAGAGAAAGAGTAACTTATTTTTCTTTCTTTTTTTTTATTTTTTTTAGCTAGAATTTCATCCAATGATATGTAAAAAGAATATGATTAAAAATATGACAAAATGACATAAATTTAATTGTATTGGAAAAGTTTACATAGAATAAGTCTAAATTTCATAATAAGTGAGTCCAACATGGATGCAAACAAACAAAAATCATTAGACTTGGCGATGAAGCAGATAGACAAAGCCTTCGGAAAAGGCTCTTTGATGCGCCTTGGTGACAAAGACATAGTACCGATTCAGTCTATCAGTACAGGTTCTTTGGGACTTGATCTGGCACTCGGAATAGGCGGTGTTCCACAGGGACGTGTGGTAGAGATATATGGACCGGAGAGTTCAGGAAAGACAACTCTTGCTTTACAAATTACTGCGGAATGCCAAAAAAACGGAGGAGTATGTGCTTTTATAGATGCAGAGCATGCTCTTGATGTTATATATGCAAAAAATCTGGGTGTAGATATAGATAATCTTTTAGTTTCACAGCCTGATTATGGTGAACAGGCACTTGATATTGTCGAGACAATTGCCAGAAGTGGGGCTATTGATTTAATTGTTATAGACTCGGTTGCTGCACTGACACCAAAAGTAGAGCTAGAAGGGGAAATGAACGACCAGCAGGTTGGTGTTCAGGCTCGTTTAATGAGTAAAGCACTGCGAAAACTCACGGGAGTTCTTAGCAAAATGAACTGTACAATTATTTTTATCAACCAGATTCGTATGAAAATCGGTATGATGGGATATGGCTCACCTGAAACAACGACAGGCGGAAATGCTCTGAAATTTTACGCATCTGTTCGTATAGATGTACGCCGCATCGCTTCACTCAAACAGGGTGAGAGTCAAATCGGTAACAGAGTAAAAGCAAAAGTGATTAAAAACAAAGTAGCCCCTCCGTTTCGTCAGGCAGAATTTGATATAATGTTTGGAGAAGGAATCTCCAAAGAGGGTGAACTTGTTGATTACGGTGTCAAGCTTGATATTGTAGACAAAAGCGGCGCATGGTTCTCGTATGGAGAGACTAAACTTGGTCAAGGCCGTGAAAATGTGAAGGCAAAGTTTAAAGATGAGCCGGAGCTTGCAGCTGAGATTGAAGAGAAGATTAAACAGGCTATGGGTATGAGCTCGCTTATGACGATGGATACTTCTGATATAGAAGATACAGACGCATAGGAGCCTTTGTGAATTTAAAATTTTTAAAAAGGTAAGATATATGTTTATTGATGATGTAAGTGCAATTGAAGTAATGGATTCTCGCGGAAACCCGACGGTAAAAGCGACAGTAAGATTGAGTGACGGAACAACAGCAAGTGCTATAGTGCCATCAGGTGCAAGTACCGGAAAGCGTGAGGCGTTAGAACTGCGTGACGGCGGTGATCGTTACATGGGCAAAGGTGTTTTACAGGCTGTTGAAAATGTCAATTCTCAAATTTCAGATGTGCTTATCGGGATGAGTCCGTTTAATCAGGCTGTCATTGATGCGACCATGAAAGAGCTTGACGGGACACAAAATTATGGTAATCTTGGAGCAAATGCTGTTCTTGGTGTCTCTATGGCGGTTGCACGTGCAGCTGCACAGAGTCTTGGTATTCCTTTGTACCGCTACTTGGGTGGGGCAAATGCTATGGTTATGCCGACACCTATGCTTAATATCATCAATGGCGGAAGCCACGCTGACAACAATGTGGACTTTCAGGAGTATATGATTATGCCTGTTGGTTTTGAAGATTTTGCTACATCTTTACGTGCTGCAGCAGAAGTGTATCACAACCTAAAATCTATTTTGGCTGCAAAAGGGCACAGTACAGCGCTTGGTGACGAGGGTGGTTTTGCACCGGATTTAAGTTCAAATGAAGAACCTATTGAAATAATCATGGAAGCTATAGAAAAAGCAGGCTACAAGCCGGGCGAGCAAATAGGAATAGCATTAGATGTTGCGGCAAGTGAAATTGTTGTTGATGGCGGATACAGACTGGAGTCTGAGGGACGTACACTCAGCAGTGAAGAGCTTGTAGCTTATTATGAAAATTTATGTGCAAAATACCCTATAGTTTCTATTGAAGACGGTCTGAGTGAAGATGACTGGGACGGTTTTAAACTGATGACTGAAAAACTCGGCGATAAAATTCAGATTGTCGGAGATGATCTGTTTGTTACAAATGCAAGTATTTTAAATGAAGGAATAGAAAAAGGCATTGCCAACTCTATTTTAATCAAGCCAAACCAAATCGGCTCTGTAAGTGAGACTATGCTTACTGTCCGTCTTGCACAGAGAAACGGCTATACATGTGTAATGAGTCACCGTTCGGGAGAAAGTGAAGATGCGTTTATCGCTGATTTTGCAACTGCACTCAACTGTGGTCAAATCAAAACAGGTTCGACTGCTCGAGGTGAGAGAACTGCAAAATATAACCGTTTGTTAGAAATAGAAAATGAAACAGTCTACAGTGAGTATTTAGGTTCAGCACTGTTCTCTTAGGTATCTTATGAACAAAGAAGAGCTTTTTGAAGAGATTGATACATCGCAGACAATTACCCAAAAATATCTGGGGCTCTCATTAAAAAAGTTTTTCCTCCTGTTTGCCCTGGTGACAGGGTTGGGGATATATTTGGGTATACTTTTGTATGGTACCAATTCCCTTGAAGTTCTCTTTGGTTTGCAAGAGTATGAGAACTATCTTCAAAATGAAGTTGTGCATTTGAAAAAAGAAAATGCAGAACTTCAGCGCGAGTATTTTGAACTCAAAGAAATTTCTGCCCAATAAGCACTTATAAATTTGCTATAATACATATAAAAAAATAGGGTTTGTTATTATGATGAGAGTTTTGATGTTTATTGGTCTTTTTTTTATAATACTCAATGCACGAGAAAACCCGTTTTTTCCTGTAGAAAATGTACAGGATATCTCTTTTACCTCTAACCAGGTGACAAAACTGCCAATGCTTAAAAGAGCAACTGTAACATTGCCATCGACTGCAAGAACACTTGAAAGTATTACTGTAACATATAAAAATCTCGACGGCTCAATTGCAGACAAAAAAGTTCTGATCCAAAATGCAATAGACTGGCACCTGCCTATTTTTATTTCACAAAATTACAATGAATCAAGCAGTGTGCAATTCATTAAAAAACAACCTGAAAAAGAGAAAGTCAAAATAAAATATAAGAAAGTTGCATCTTTAAAGTTTATATCATTTCATGTAAAGAAAAACAAGATGAAAATTTTGACAAAAGATACAATGCTGAGAAATTTTTTGTTAGTCAAGCCTCATAGAATAGTCTGTGATTTTAAGCGTGATACAGATACAGGCAGTTTTGTAAAAAGCCTGCAAGAGGGTTTTTTGTTTACAAAAATTCGTGTAGGAACCCATAAAGGCTACTATAGAGTCGTTATAGAACTGGACGGATATTACAGCTACAAAATAAAAAATATCCGTGGCGGATATATAATTACACTTTTATAAAATACAAGGTTGTAGATGAAGTTTTTGATTGTATTGATGATGTTTTTGTTAAATGCACAGGCTGTCATCACGATAGCGCCGGTGGACATAGGAAAACAGCCTGGACTGAGCGGTGGAATAAAAGGATCTTTTTCTACAATCCGGGGTAATACAGATACTGATGGATACAGTGCAGGTTTGCGCATGGTATATGACAACAACAGTTCCTATGTGGCATGGAGTGATATAGCATTTAATTATGCCAAAGCATCAGGAGAATTAAATACGCAAAATACATATGCACATCTGCGATATATTCATACACTGTATAAGAAAGATGTGAACTGGGAAGCTTTTATACAGTCACAGACAAACAAGTTTACAAAAATTGAAAAAAGACTCTTGGCCGGTCTTGGTTTGCGATACCATACCCAAATGCAGGACTACGGAAATATTTATGTGGGTTTTGGTGCCTTTAGCGAATATATTAAGTATACAACAAGCGTTGATCCGAGTGAGCATAATTTAAGATTAAACATGTATATTGCCTACAAAAACAGATTTATCAAGAATGTGAGATTTTCATACATAGGCTACTATCAGCCCAGGGCAGATATTTTCAGTGATGCCATAGCATCAAATGCAGCTGAATTAAGAGTTACAATATACAAACAGCTTTCAATTAATTTTGAATTAACATACAATCAAGATACAAAACCTGCAATTGGAGTAAAAAAATATGATTTTTCTCAAAAAACAAGTTTTGTGTATGATTTTTAAAAAGAACATAAGATAATAGATGAAAGAACTCAACAAATATTTACAATCACACAGCAGCAGTGAAATGCACCCGGCTGAAATAGCAAAAATTTTAAAAGGCTTAAATGACAAAGATTTCAGCGAGGCTATAAAACTGGTTCCAAAAGACCTGGTAGGCGATGTAGCACTGGCTCTGCCTGACAGATATTTTGATGATGTTGTCGAAAATTTTAATGCAGAAGAGCTTTCTCATGCTGTAAGTGAACTTGAATCGGATGATCAGCTTGAGTTTATGCAAGAGTTGGAAGATGTTGATGAGGATAAAGCTTCAGAAGTATTTCACAAGCTTGATGCCGAAGACAAACACGAAATTGCAAAACTCAAAAAGTATGATGAAGATCAGGCCGGTGCCTACATGCAGCTTGAGGTATTCACTGCAAAAGAGGATGAAATAGTTCAGGATGTCATTAAACGGTTTGCCCGTTTAAGAAAAGAGAATGAACTCGAAAATGTCCAAAATCTTTTTATTGTAGATAAAAACAACAGACTTTTGTATACTGTAGGTCTGGATGACCTGCTCATATTTGATTTTACAAAAACTATCAAAGAAAATATCGAGCAGAGTGAAGAGTCTTTTGAGCCTAAAAGGGCAAGAGATACGGAAGATATCAAAGAGGTTGTAAACTACTTTAAAGAGTATGATCTCTCAGTTATGCCGGTTGTAAATGATGATGGCATCCTGGTCGGTCGTATCACCTCCGATGATATTTATGATATTATCAATGAGCACGCAACAGAGCAGATGTATAATCTTGCCGGTGTCGATGAGGAAGCCGAAGAGGATGAAGATGTCCTCAAGGCGACGAAAAAGCGTGCAACATGGCTGGGAATTAACCTGCTGACGGCTATTGCCGCCTCTTTGGTTATCGGCCTGTTTTCAGATACGATCAACTCCATGGTTGCACTTGCTGTTTTAATGCCCATAGTGGCTTCGATGGGAGGCAATGCCGGAACGCAGAGTCTGACAGTTGTTGTACGCCAACTTGCTTTGGGTGAAATATCGCAAACAGATGCCTTTAGAACCATAAAAAAAGAGGTTGTAATCTCTTTGATGAATGGTCTGCTTTTTGCTGTAGTAATGGGTATAATAGCATGGTTATGGTTTCATATACCGATGCTTGGAGTAGTTATTGGTTTAAGTATGATAATTAACCTGTTAATGGCCGGATTTTTTGGAGCAATGATTCCCTTATTGCTTAAAATACTTGGCATAGACCCCGCTATAGGGAGTACTGTTATTTTAACAACAGTGACTGATGTTGTTGGCTTTTTTAGCTTTTTGGCATTGGCAAAATATATATTACTTTAAAGGAATTGTAAAACTTGGAACTATTACTCATATTTTTTCTTCTTTCTGTCGGCATTTCGTTTTTGTGCTCAATTTTAGAGTCGGTATTACTCTCTATCAATATGTCTTATGTGGCAGTGTTAGAAAAAGAGAAACCCTCTGTAGGAAAACTTTTACGCCATCACAAAGAACATATTCACAAGTCAATAGCTTCTGTTTTGATTTTAAATACCATAGCAAATACGCTCGGTGCGGCAGCAGTTGGTGCACAGGCTTCAAAAATATTTGGAAATGATGCTGTTGTGTATGTATCGGTTGTATTGACTTTTGCAATTTTGTTTATATCCGAAATAATTCCAAAAACAATAGGAGCGATTTACTGGAAACAGCTGGCTCCTGCAGCAGCATATTTTATTCGGGTTTTTATATGGATAACATATCCTATAATACTGACAACTTTGGCAGTGACAAATAAAATTTCACAGGGCAAAAAAGACTCTCAATCCTTAACAAAGCAGGAACTTTTAGAGAGTATGCTAATGAGTGAAGATGAGGGTGTAATAGATGAAAAAGAGTCAGATGTCATCGAAAATATACTGAATCTTGACAATATTAAAGTGAGTGAAATTCTTACTCCAAGAAGTGTGGTTTTTGCACTGGATGAAGATATGCTCATTAAAGATGTCATAAAAACACAACCTGCAATTTTTAAATTTTCCCGAATACCGATTTTTAAAGGTTCCATTGAGAATGTGACAGGGCTGGTACTGACAAAAAAGATATTTAAACAGGCTCTCAAAGATGATAATGTACCTTTGGCATACATCAAAAAAGAGATATTTGTTATAAATGAAAATATCCCGGTTAGCAAAGCGCTTGATATGTTTATAAAGAAAAAAGACCATATGTTTTTAGTCACAGACAATTATGACCAGACAGAGGGAATCATCACTCTCGAAGACTGTATAGAAACGATACTTGGTCTGGAGATTATGGACGAGAGTGACACAACCGAAGATATGCGAGAGCTTGCAAAAAGAAAAATGAAGCTCAAGCGCAAGCTAAAAGGAAATTGAGAGAGAAGTTCTTAAAAAAGAACTTCTTCCATATTTACATGCTCACCTACTTCTTCTATTAGCTCATCCATAAGTTGAAAGAGT
>JALSKR010000239.1 GCA_026988735.1 Sulfurimonas sp. | reverse complement strand
GCATCTAAGGCTTGAAAAGTTGTGTTGAAATCTGCTCCGGCTATAAGAGGTGAAGTTGTGACATTGAGAACAAATTTTGCAGGGCGTACGGCATAGTTGTCACTTGAGTAAGAGCTGTTGATATCTAGGGAGGTATTGTTTTGGTCTCTTCCTTCTATATAAACCTGGACACATTTTACAGCGCGGTTTACCGTCATGTCACTGTAATAGGCACAGCCGCTTGCATTGGTATCAATGCACTGAGTGCCGGTTGTGTCATCACATTTTACAACATCTGCAAGAAGATTGCCACCACAGTCAGTAGTGTTCCCGTCATCATAGTATTTGAGTATGACTTTTGTGATGTCAGCCGCACTTGGAGCAGTCTGAGTGAGTGCATCTTTTGAAAGGATATAAAGCCCGTAGGGATTGTTAACTATTTGTGTAGTAAGATTGTTATCCCAGTCATTGACTGCGTTACATGTAACGCCTCCAATGGAAGTGACCGCATTAAAAAGGGTTGTTTTGTTGTTGTTTTGATTGCCACCACCACATTGCGGGTCATCTCTGGAAGTTCCATTGTAATTATTTCCATTGTTTTCATTATTATAAAGAGTTTGAATGTCATTTGTACTAAATTGAGCATTAAAGATTTTGAATTCATCAACAGCTGCACCGATAGATTGTCCATTTGGTTCATTGTTATTGTTGCCCTGATAATCACTGTTGAAGAGCAAACCCAGTGTCCCGGATGGTGCTTGAGTGAAATTAAGCGTTTCTGTTGTATCAACATAGACTTTTGTAGCGCCGTTGTTACCATCAACGACAAAACTTAAAAGATGCCATCCTGATAAATTTTGTGGATTGTAATTTTGACATTCGTAATTATTTCCTTGCATACACAGGTTCCAACTGTTATTTGTTGTATCAAGAGCAAAATATATATAGTCATTACTGCTTCCTGGCCTATCTGCAATATTGAAAAATTTTGTATTACTAAAAGATACATGTCCATTTTCATTGAGAGGAAATTTGATCCAGGTTGTCAATGTATAGTTTATAGGAAGTGAAATGTTATTTTGTACTAAAATAGCTTTATCAGAACTAGTCGTTGCATTTATATCACCCCCGTTATAAATCTTTCCATCCGTAACATTTGCATCATTGACAGCTGTCGCATTATAATCACTTCCAAGACTTCCGAAATTTTTTATCTCGTAAGTATTGCTGTCACTGTCCCAACTACATTCGTCCATCTTGTAATTAATAATTGGTTTTGGGTAAATATCTACTACAGATGTATAAGGAATAACAATAAGTTCACCAAAAGAGATATCATCATAGTTTGAACTATTGATTTGTCCACAAAGTATTTCTACTTTCGATATCCCATTGACACTTCCCACATACAGTTTTGAAACATCAAATTTGTAGTCAGTAGATTGGTTAATATCAAAAGTTGTGATAAGTGCATTAGCGCTGTCATAGACTTTGATTTTATTTATCCCATCTACACTTACATCCCGCATACGTGAGATAAAAATTCTAAATGCTGCCAAACTTCCTGTTATATTGCCATTTAGCAAATACACTTTTGATGTCGCTTCCGGAGCATCAGGATAAAAAGAGTTCGAAGTATCGTCAATATCATAATTATCATTACTGTCCGTATAATCACCAAGGTGCACTCTTTGTATAAAGTCAACAGCAGTTGTTGTCTGTCCAGAAATAAGTTTTAGTGCTGAAAAATTAAAATCATCGATATCTCGTACAAAACGGCTTCCACAAGTGGTTTCATTGCCAAATCTATTATAACAACTCCCTCTTACGGTAATATCATGATAACCACTTGCAAGGCTGAGTGTAGTGTCCAGCGATATGGTGGCACTTCCGCTTGCACCTGTTCCCACAAGATTTCCATCAATATAAACACGAATAGCACTATCAATACCCACAGCATTGACAAGTGTAACTGCGGTAATATTGCTCTCTTCACTTAAATAAAACTTTGTTGGATTATTTAGATAATAGTCATATGTAGGCTCATTGTCATTTGTGAGCGGTTCATTAGGAATGAAAATATTATCTGTTGTGTAGCCAGGATGTAGATAGCCATTTAAAGAAACATCTCCCCAGCTTAAAGAACAACTAAGTATTACAAAAAGAAAAAATCTTCCAAAACTCTGCAATTTAAATCCTCATATTCTTGAGTATCTGTTAAAAAACATTATTAAAATCCACAGACAAGCTGCATTCATCTAATTCAAAAGCATAGCTGTCATTACATGTAAGCTTCTTTTGAAACTCATATTTGCCGTTTTTTAGCTCAAAAATATCGACAACTTCACTGTTTGGTTCGACTAGCATATAAAACTTTACACCGTTTTTTTCATACAGAGAAAATTTTTCATTGATATCTTTTTTTGCTGTGGATTTTGAAAGGACTTCTACAACAAGGGGAGGTGTCTTGGAAAAATACTGCTCTTTTGGTTCTTCACAAAACAGAGCCACATCAGGCTGTACAACATTGTACTCATCTATTTTCCAGTCAACCGGTGATATATAAACTTCACACTCTTTACAATCCAGCGTGTTACTAAGCTCTCTATAAATTCTACCGACTAATCTCTGATGTTTTGGATAGGGTGCCGGAGACATATCGTATGCTTCTCCGTCTATAAGCTCCCATCTGCCTTCCCAGGTGACATAATCATTCCATGTGAAAAAGTTTTTATCTACGGCTTGCATGATGTTTGCTCCATTGCTGGCTTAAATTTTATATTCTTTAACCTTGAGTATAACATATATTGTATTATTAGGTACTTTCATGTTTTCTTATGGTAAACAGAAATTAATAAAAGAAGGTATATAATGCTCACATAAGATAAGAGTTTTAGGAGAAAACAATGGTAGAATTTTTAAAAAAAGCTATGGACTGGGTTTTGGAAAAAGAGGCTGAGGCGGCAAAGAAGTGTTATGTAAATCCTGAAGATGTGCAAAAACAGATAGATATACTAGAAGCAAAAAGAGCAGAATTGCGTAAAAAATTTGAAGAAGAAGATGCAGAATTTGGGCATATTCTTACACGCTTGTCATTCATCAAAGCTAATGCAAGCAAGTGTCAAACAAAATAGCATGCAGATTATTATAGAATCTATACTTTTTGGATTTAGTGCAATACTCAATTATAAAATAATGAAACGAGCCTTGGCAATTGGTCTGATCGTCACGCTTGGTTGGTCAGTAATAGGCTACTTTTTATGGGATGAGTTAGTCTCTACTGCCGCATATTTTATTGATTTGGTTCCTTTTTCTATGCTTCGTTCAAACGGAGCCTGGATATTGTCCTCATTTTTATGGTTTTCGTTGGTACTGGTAACATTCGCTTTGATTTTGGCATTTTTCGGAAATCGGAAATATGATTTTAGAGAAAGTTTCCAAAGAAAAGTACAGTTCGTTTTCTTTGCTCGTGGTATTTGTCAGTGCTGCTTTTTGGTCACTTGTTTGGTTTTTTAAAGGTTCTTATATACATACACAGTTTTTAAAACTCTTAAACTGGCTGCCGTTTGAAACAGTAGAAGCGAGTTTGGCATATCTGTTGGGACTTTACTTTATTTACACTGCCATTATAGTAACAATGCTGTTGGTGACAAGTTTTTTTAGCCAGTCATTACTTGAAGATATCCGGGATAAACATTTTCCCTATGAACCGCTTTTAGAAGAAGATGAAGTAAAAGTCAGCGAGAACAGATTGCTGGATATTTTGATTTATGTCGTCATTTCTATTGTTTCATTTCCTTTACTTTTTATTCCTGTTGTAAATTTTGTACTGCAAATGGGTTTATGGATTTGGCTCATAAAAGATACTTTTGTAAATGACAGTATGGCTTTGGTAATACCAAAAGAAAAAAGAGATAAGCTCTCTGAATATAAGAGTGGATTTATTACTATCAGCGCGGTAACGGCATTATTTAACTTTTTACCGGTATTTAATATTTTTGGACCGTTTTTTGGTGAAATTGCGATGTTTTATTATTTAAAGGAAATTCAAAAGGAGTTGTGGATGAAAATTGCATTTTTTGAGATAAAACCCGAAGAAAAGATTTTTTTCCAACAGCATTTAAAAAATGAAGAGTTGTTCTTTTTTGAAGAAACGACAAATACTGTACTGCAGGAATCTGAAGAATATGATGCTGTTTCTATTTTTATACATTCTCGCATTACAGATGATATTTTAGAAAAATTACCTGTGTTACAGTATTTGCAGACACGTTCAACAGGGTATGACCATATAAAGTGTGAAGCCCTGTATAAACGCGGTTTGCTTGTTTCAAATGTAGCCGGCTACGGCGGTCCTGCTGTTGCAGAATTTTCTTTTTCGCTTCTTCTCAATGCTACAAGACATACGCATACGGCTATTGAACGCTCAAAACAAAGGAATTTTGCGTACAGTGATCTCAAAGGAATAGAACTATTTGGTAAAACTCTCGGGATTTTGGGACTTGGCATCATAGGCTCGCAAATGGCGCGTATAGGCAAAGGTTTTGGCATGAAAATAGTTGCCTATTCGAGAACAAAAAAACAGATTGTAGATGAGTTGGGGATTGATTTTTGTGATTTGGATACTGTTTTGAAAAAGAGTGATATTCTTATGATTGCGTTGCCTCTGACATCGGCTACGAATGCACTTATCAATGAAAAAAATGTAAATAAAATCAAAAATGATACCATCATTGTCAATACAGCGCGCGGAGAAGTTATTGAAGATGTATTATATGGAAAAATGAAAAATATTCTTTGTCTTGATGTGATAAGTGATACAAAGTATATTCATAGAGACAATATACTTTATACACCGCATATGGCATACTATACAAAAGAGGCACTCCAAAGAATTATGCAGATTTCTTTGGAGAATATGAAGGCGTTTCTTGAAAAAAAACCATTGCCTAACTGTTTGAAACTCTCATGCAAGCGTGATTATCAGTAGTTAGCGCTTTTTTTCTGTACTTTCTGCTTCATGTTTGCTTAAAAGAGAAGTAAAGTCTTTTTTGATTTTTTCATACAGTTTCGCAACTATATTTTTGCCTTTGATCTCTTTTTGGATCTTTGTAATCTCTTTTTGCAGCATTTTATATTCAGGCGCATGTTTTTTTGTATAGCCTAACAGTACTGCTTTTTCAAGTTCATCCTGTGCCAAATCAAGCAGTTTAAGTGCTTTGTCTTTTTCTTTTTTATCAAGTTTGGATGCTTCAACCACAAGGCTTTGTGCTGTAATAAGCGGTAAAGGTATAATGGTCGCTTTTATGACTATACCGTTTAAAGCTGTCACAAGTGTTGAAAAAGCCTCTTTTGCTTTGCCTTTGTTTAACTCTTTGAGTGCTTCTTTTGTCGCTAAAGGATACATACCCATCGGCAGATACTGCGTTGTCATTACCATTTCATCTTCCAAAGGCATGAGAATGGCTCTGGCTGCCTGTGTATCATAATCATCAAGTAAATCCTGTGCTGATTTGATGATGTGTTTTACAAGTTTGGCATCTCCTGTAAAATCATGAACCTCTATGGCATCTGCAACCGGTACAAGTGTGAGTTTAGGATTGTTTTTGAGTGCTGTATCAAAAAGTTTTGTTGCTTTGTTGAGCGCCTCTTTTGCTGTTTTTGTATCATTTTTTCGTAATGCTTTTAAAGCAACAACAGTTTGTCGGAGCGCTTGAGAGATCTCTTGCGGCGCTTTTTGCAGACTTTGTCTGTGTTGTGTTGCTTCTTTTTGTACAACATTTTGCAATCTTTGTGTGTCATTTTTTTGTGCATTGAAATCACTTTTGGCATATGCAGCTGATGTACAGAGCAGTAAACCTGCCATTACTGTTGAAATTAGAACTCTTTTTTTCATAACTTTATCCTTTTTATATCAAGTTTGTTTAGTCTAATTATGAAATAGAATTGATAACAGAGAGTAAATACTATATTGAAAATAGTTGTATATTATTGGATATTTGTTTACTGAAAAAGGAGTACAATACTTTTAAGAGCAAAATTACAAAGAATTTCAAGGAGTGGCAGAATGTCAAAAAATATTAAATGGTTTAAAGAGATTGGTATAGAAGATGTTGCCGAGGTCGGCGGAAAAAATGCTTCGCTCGGAGAGATGTATCAAAGCCTGACGTCAGAGGGCGTTCGTGTACCAAACGGTTTTGCTGTTACATCGCGTGCGTATATACATGTACTCGACAGCAACAATGCCTGGGAAAAACTGCATGCACTCCTTGATAATCTTGATGTTGACAATGTTGATGCCCTGCAAAGTGCAGGAAAAAAATGTCGTGAAATAGTTTATAATGCGAAACTGCCGGATGATTTGCGTGAGGATATTATACAGGCTTATGAAAAACTAAAAGAAGAGTATGGAGAGAGTCTCTCTCTGGCTGTCCGCTCTTCTGCCACAGCAGAAGACTCTCCTGAAGCCTCTTTTGCGGGGCAAAATGATACCTATCTTAATATTTCAAGTGTAGAAGAACTGATCGATGCCTATAAGCGTTGTTTGGCTTCAAACTTTACGGATCGCTCTATACATTATAAATATGACAATGGTTTTGATTACCTGAAGGTCTATCTCTCTGTTGTTGTAATGAAAATGGTGCGCAGTGATATTGGTGCAAGCGGAGTTATGTTTAGTCTTGATACGGAGACAGGTTTTAAAGATGTTGTCTTTATAAATGCAGCCTTGGGACTTGGTGAAAATGTTGTGCAGGGAGCTATTAATCCAGACAGTTTTTATGTGCATAAACCGACATACAAAAAAGGCTTTAAAACTGTACTGAAACGTGCTTTAGGTTCAAAAGAGAAAAAAATGATATTTACAGATACGATAAATCTGGACAATATTGCAGTGGAATATACAAAAAATATTCCCACGACAAAAGAAGAGCAAAGTCACTTTTGTATCAGTGATGATGAGGTTATGGTACTTGCAGATTATGCCATAAAAGTTGAAGACCACTACTCAAAAAAAGCAGGGTTTACAAAGCCCATGGATATGGAATGGGCAAAAGACGGACTCGACGGGCAGTTGTATATGGTTCAGGCACGACCCGAAACAGTTGAATCCCAAAAAAAAGGCAATATCCTTGAAACCTATCATTTAAAAGAAACAGGAAAAGTTCTTGTTACCGGACAGGCAATCGGTACAAAAATAGGACAGGGAAAGGTTCGTTATATAGAGAGTGTAAAAGAGCTCAATACGTTTAAAGAGGGAGAGGTGCTTGTTGCTGATACAACAAATCCTGACTGGGAACCTATAATGAAAATAGCATCAGCCATTATTACAAACAAAGGCGGAAGAACCTGCCATGCGGCAATACTTTCACGGGAACTTGGCATACCTGCGGTTGTCGGATGTGATAATGCTACGGATGTACTCAAAGATGCAGACGAAGTGACTGTAAGTTGTGCAGAGGGAGAAGAGGGTCATGTGTATGAAGGAGTTTTGGAATATGAAATTATAAGGACAGATTTAAGTAATCTGCCAAAAACCAAAACAAAAATAATGATGAACCTCGGAAATCCGGATATCGCTTTTTCTCTTGCTTCTCTGCCTGTTGACGGGATAGGGTTGGCACGAATGGAATTTATTATTAACGAATATATCAAAGCACATCCCATGGCACTCAAACATCCTCAAAAAGTAGATGAGGCTACACGGAACAAATTGGAAGAGCTGACCCGGGCTTATGACTCTATGGAAGACTTTTTTGTCAAAACACTCTCAGAGGGTGTGGCAACTATCGCTTCTTCTGTGTATCCGAAACCCTGCGTGGTCCGTATGAGCGATTTTAAATCAAATGAATATGCAACACTGCTCGGCGGTGAGGTTTTTGAGCTCAAAGAAGATAATCCGATGATAGGTTTTCGAGGTGCTTCAAGATATGCGCATCCAAATTATGAAGAGGGTTTTGCTCTGGAGTGTGCGGCTATGAAACGAGTGCGTGATGAGATGGGATTTGATAATGTCATTTTAATGATTCCGTTTTGTCGCAGAGTAGATGAAGGACAACGCGTTATAGATACGATGAAAAAATATGGTCTCAAACAGGGCGAAAACGGACTTGAAATTTATGTCATGTGTGAAATTCCTAACAATGTTATTCAGATTGACAATTTCAGTAAACTTTTTGATGGTTTTAGCATTGGCAGTAATGACCTTACGCAACTCACCCTTGGTGTTGACCGTGACAGTGAAATTGTAGCATTTGACTATGATGAGAGAGATGAGGGTGTCAAAGAGATGATACGACTGGCGGTTGAAGGTTGTAAACGTAACAACCGACACAGTGGTATCTGTGGTCAAGCTCCTTCTGATTATCCCGAAATGGCGGAGTATCTTGTACGTTTGGGAATAGATTCAATGAGCTTAAATCCTGACAGTGTTTTAAAAACTATTGAAAATATAGGAAAGCTGGAACAGGAATTAGGAAGATAAAATGTGGAAATGGCATGAAAACCTGAATGTAGAGATGAATATAAACAAAAACCTTGTTGACAATTTTAAAAAACATGCCAAAATAAGTGGTGCTGTTTTTATAGTGTTGGGCATGGCAGGTATTATTTTTCCTGTTTTTATGAGTCTTACAACTGTATTTTTAGTAGCATATGTAATGCTTTTTGCTGGTTTCTGGGCAGGAATATTCACATATAAAAGTAATCCTCAGGATTGGATGGGATGGTTGAAAAGTTTTGTTTTGGTTTTATCCTCGCTTCTCATTCTGTATTATCCTATTCAGGGTGCAGCCGCTCTTGGGCTTGTGTTTGCTATATACTTTTTTACAGATGCTTTTAGTAGCTTTTCTTTGGCTTTTTCGCTCCGACCAGAAAAAATATGGCTGGTATGGCTTTTTAATGCAATTGCATCTTTGGTTTTAGGTGTATTATTTGTGATAGGTTGGCCGATGGGTTCCCTTTTGCTGATTGGAATTCTTGTTGGCATTAGCTTGCTGTTTGACGGCATTTCATTGCTTCTTGGAGGAGCTTTTATAAAAGATATAGATGATAAAAACAATGGAGAAAGAAAATGAAATATAATATTCCAGCAGATGTTCCGGCAAAAAAAGTGTCACTTTACAAAAAGAATCTTAAAGAGGCAACAAATGCTACAAACCATTTGATGCTTTTTGCAGGAGATCAAAAAGTTGAGCAT
>JALSKR010000238.1 GCA_026988735.1 Sulfurimonas sp. | reverse complement strand
TAGTATATGTTAGATCATATTTTATCGTTATTAATTTTCTTTCCGGCATTGGCAGCTGTATTTGGTTTTATGATACAAAAAGAGAGTATGCGTGCATACGGTGTTGCAGTTTCTGCGATTGAGTTTGCACTGGCATTGTGGCTGTGGTATGTGTTTGACGGAAATGTATCCGGAATGCAGTTTATGGAAAGTCTTCCTCTTGTTCCTTCTTTTGGAATTAATTATATCCTTGGAGTGGACGGAATATCTTTATTTATTGTTATTCTTGCAGCATTTTTTACTATGATTGGGATTGCAAGTTTAACAGATACACCTAATGTAAAGTATATGATTATTACACTGTTGTTTTTACAAATGACAATGGTAGGTGTTTTTGTGGCACTTGATGCAATAGTCTTTTATATTTTTTGGGAACTTTCTCTTGTACCTATGCTCTATATTATTGGGGCATGGGGTGGACCGTTACGAGTATATGCTTCTGTAAAATTCTTCCTGTATACTTTTACAGGTTCACTTGTAATGCTTGTCGGTATGCTGTTTATGGCATATTTTTACTATCAGGCAACAGGTGTTTGGAGCTTCGCTATTTTAGACTGGTACAGACTGATTCTTCCTGAGTCATTTCAGCTTTGGCTTTTTGCGGCATTTTTTATCGGATTTGCCATTAAAGTACCAATGTTTCCGTTTCACACATGGTTACCGTATGCACACGGACAGGCACCGACTATCGGTTCTGTTATACTTGCAGCGATTTTACTAAAAATGGGAACGTATGCATTCATCCGTTTTTCTTTACCAATGTTTCCTGACGCATCGGCATTTTTTATGGTTCCGATTGCAATCATAGCTATCATCATGATTGTCTATACTGCAATGGTTGCATATGCGCAAAAAGATGTGAAGCAGGTTGTTGCTTACTCATCAATCTCACATATGGGTGTTATTATTCTGGGAACATTTGCATTAAATGTAGAAGGTATATCAGGTTCAATCTTTTTAATGATAGCGCATGGTGTTGTTTCGGGTGCTCTGTTCTTACTTGTAGGTGTTATTTATGACAGACGCCATACGAAGATGATGAGCGAATTTGGCGGTTTGGCACAGGTCATGCCAAGATATGCAACTATATTTGGACTGATGTTAATGGCTTCAGTGGGAATGCCTCTAACAATTAACTTTGTAGGTGAATTTTTATCACTGCTCGGATTTTACCAACAGTCTCATATACTGACACTTTTAGCAGGTACAGCGATTATTGTCGGTGCTATCTATATGTTGGCAGCATACAAAAAAATGTTTTTTGGTGAAGTAACAAAAGAAGAGAACAAAAACCTTAAAGATGTAAATAAAAGAGAGTGGGTTGCCTTGCTGCCACTTGGAATAATTACTATCTGGTTGGGTATATATCCTAAACCTGTATTAGAGCCGATTAACAACAGTGTGAAGTCAATCGTGCAGTTAATGCACAATAAAGCTACAACAGAGTTAGGTAAAGAAAGAATTCCAAATTTAGTGAAACCTAAAGTTGTAATTATAGAAAAAACTATCATAGAGGAGGTTCACTAATGTTAGCGCCAATAAATATTTCAATGGAGTCATTAAATGTAATGACTCTGGCGCCTATGCTGATTCCGGTTGTAGGTGCATTGTTAATCTTAGTGATTGATGTTATCAAGGGTGGACTTCATAAATCTCTTTATGTAGTGTTGAGTCTGCTCTTTTTGGCAATGGACTTCTTCTCATTGCTTGATGCATCAGAGATATTTACTCAAAACGGTACTGTATTGGGTATGTTTGATGTGATGCTGATTGACGGTCTGGCTCTTTTGTCACAGTTTATTATTGTTATTGCATCAATGCTTTTTATACCATTGGCTTTAACAAACAAACGATTTCATGAGTTTTCTTATCCTGAGTTTTTTGCGCTCTTTTTATTCATGATAGCCGGTTTCCAGTTTATGGTTGCAACAGATAATCTTATCTTGATTTTTGTCGGTTTGGAAACAGCATCTTTGGCGCTTTACACGCTTATAGCTATGCATAACCGTGACAAATCTTTTGAAGCGGCTGTAAAATACTTTACAATGGGTGCTTTAGCCGCAGGTTTCTTCAGTTTTGGAGCTATGGTTTTTTACGCATTGACAGGTTCGGTGGAAATTAATAAAATTGCCTTGGTTCTAGCTGCAAACGGATATGCTGACATCGGCTATGTACTTGTAGGCGTCTCATTTCTACTCGCGGCTTTTGCCTTCAAACTCTCACTTATTCCATTCCATACATGGGCACCTGATGTGTATGAAGGTGCTTCTGCACCGATGGCCGGGTATATGTCAATTGTACCAAAAATAGCTGCTTTTGTAGTTGCAATGCGATTTTTTGAATTTTTGGTACACAGCGGTATTGTATGGCTGGATATTGTTTTGTATGCCTTTGTTATTATTACTATGACAGTTGCAAATATGTGGGCGCTTGTACAGACAGATGTAAAACGTATGCTGGCATACAGTTCTATTTCACATGCCGGTTTTGTAATGGCAGCTATTTTAATAGGGACAACACAATCAAACAGTGCACTGTTTTTGTACTGGGTTCTGTTTACATTTACCAATCTTGGATCATTTACAATGTTGTGGATCTCACGTCAAAAAAGTTTGCCGGAGCATCAAATGTCAGATCATTCATATGACAAGTTTGCAGGTATGATAAAGACTGCACCGGTTCCTGCAATGATTATGGGGCTCTTTATGCTGAGTTTGGCAGGAATTCCTCCATTTGCTTTATTTTGGGGTAAAATTTATCTGATAAGTTCTGCGGTAACAAGCGGTTATACAATACTTGCGCTTATCATGGCACTGAACTCTGCAATAGCAGGGTATTATTATCTAAAACTCATTGTTTACATGTTTATGAAAGAGCCTGTCGTAGGCGCAAATGGACATATGTATGTTTCGAATGCGACATTGGCACTTAAAACTATTATCGGTATAGCAGCAGTAGGAACTATATTTGCTTTTGTTGCTATAAACCCGCTTTTAGAGTTTATTACAGCTTTTGTATATAACAGTGGATACTAACAGTTTAAAATTTTAAACAAGGGAGAGAGAAATTGTTACAATGGATACTCTTGGCCTTGCTTCTTACAAACTCTTTTGCACTTGAAATTTCTATTGACAGTGCAAAAGACAACTTCATAAAATACGCAACACTTGATATCCGAAACAAAGAACGCTTTACATGTAAAGAAATTAAAAATAATCTTGATGTAGTTGTAGAGATAGAATGTACATTTTTAAAAAGACCATTGCGAAAACTTAAATATATCCAAAATGACTTTTTTAAAGTGAATACAGTTTTTAAAGATGAAAAATTTATTGTTAGAATCAAACCTTTTTATAAAATAAAATTGATTCCTGAAATATTTGATCTTACAAAAGATAATGAAGTTTTTACTGCAAATGTGAAGTATTCAGACCATTGGAGTGTTTTAGGGTACAAAAAAGCATTTCCTTTGTTTAAGCAAGAGGAAGTCTCTCCCATCGCATTAAATTTTCCTTTTTATCTTGATAAAGACAAACTGCCGTATGTAGGAAGTCTTGACCTACAGGGAAATCCTGTCTACATAAAAAATGTAGAAGATGTGACAGAGTATTTAAAAGTAAAAAAATATTATAAACACAAAGAGTATGAATTATGCCTTGAAAGCATAGATGAGATATTGAATGATTATCCAAATACGCTTTTTAAAGCAGAACTGCTCTATTATAAAATTAAAGTGTATTCGAAAATAAAAGACTGGGACAATGTAGTCAGTGTTGCAAAAGAGTTTTTAAGAGAATACTCTTCTGATGAGAATGTTGCAGAGGTCCTTTCACTGGTAGCAAAAGCTTATGCTAAACTCGGAGAAAATTCAAATGCAGACTACTTTTACGATCGATTGTTTACAGAACATCCAAAAAGTAAATTTACACAATTGGGATATATATACAAGGGAGAGATGCTTGAAGAGTCAGGTGGCACAAAACAAGCTCTAAAATATTATACAAAAGCATTGTATGAGACGAAAGATTTAGAAGTGGCAGCAAATGCTGCATATCATTTAGCCTCTTTGTACCTTGCTTATAAACCAAAAGAGGCTTCGAAGTATGCCATGAAAATTATTCAGGCAGATCCTGACTTTTTTATGGAAGATTTTAAAGCATCACAAAAGATGATGGAAGAATTTGCAAATCAGGGATACTATAAAGTTGCAGCAGCTATTGCAGATACTTTGCTGCAGGAGATTGATCCGACATATGATGAATATGAAGAGTTGCTCAAAAACAAAGCTTTATGGCTTGCCCAAACAAAAGAGAAGAAAAAAGCCTTGGCCGCCCTCAATGAATATTTGAAAAAGTTTCCTGATGGAGATTATGTAGATGCTGTCCAGGTTGCCAAGGACGCACTCTTTTTTGAAGTTTCTGATTTAAATGCTACAACAAAACTGGCAGAATTTGATAAGCTTATTCAGGAATATCAAAATGACACTATAGGTAAACGAGCACTGTATGAAAAAGCCAAATTGCTTTTAGAAGAGGGAAAATACAAAGAGGTGCTCTCTTTAAAAAAATCCCTGGAAGCTTTGGATGAGACAGAGTACAAAGATATACAAAAAATGATACAAGATGCTGCTATAGGAGAAATGGAAGAGTCTCTTCGTAAGAAAAACTGTAAAAAGGTTTTAGTCATATCAAATGAATATAACATTACACTGTCAGATAAATGGGATGACGGTATTTATGAATGTGCGATGAAAGGCGGAGATTTCCAACTTTCTAAAAGTATTGCACGTAAGAATTTAAAATCCAAAGATTTGGATGAGCGGAAGAAATGGCTTTACCGTTATATTAAAGTTGATTTTGCTACGGGGAATTACAGTGATGTTCTGGATGCTGCCAAAGATTTAATCACTTTGATAGAAGATGACAAAAATTCAAAATACAAAGAAGTCTACAGGTATTTGTTTGACACATATGAGCGATTAGAGCAAAAAGACAAGATGATTGATGCAATGGCAAAAATTGAAGAAGTTTTTGGACTCGACTATAAAGATATAGAACGTTATGTTGCAATGGTAACACTCGGTAATGAACGACATGATGATAATCTGATAATAAAATATGCAAAAAAAGTAATGCAGATACAAAATAGGTCAAATTCCTATGTACAGAGTCCTTATGTGGAGTTTGCACTTTATCAGGCATATATGGATAAAAAAGAGTATAACAAAGCTCTCAAAGTCATAAAATCATTGGATAAAATTACATTAAGTCCTACATTACGTGCGCGACAAAAGTATCTTTTAGGCAGTGTACTGAGTAAATTATGGAGAGATGATGTAGCGAAAAAAGCATATAGGGAAGCAATAGCCGCTGACCCAAAATCTTCCTGGGCCAAACTGGCAAAAAGTGCACTGGAACTTTAAATTAAAGTTCCAAACAATCACTGATGCTGTAAAGACCTGGCTCTTTGTCTGCAAGCCATTTTCCGGCACGAAGTGCACCTTTTGAGAAAGTGTTTCTTGATGTTGCTGTATGGTTGAGTTCTATGAATTCTCCATCATTGTAAAAGCCAACAGTGTGACGTCCTACAATGTCACCGCCACGCAGAGCCATAACGGCTATTTCATCTTTGCTTCTTTCACCAATATTGCCGTCTCTGCCACTGATTCGGACTTTGTCCAGATCGAGTCCTCTTGCTGCTGCGGCTGACTGGCTGAGTGTCAGTGCTGTTCCGCTCGGAGCATCTTTTTTATGTCTGTGGTGCATTTCTACAATCTCTATATCAAAGCCATCCAAAGCTGCGGAAGCCTGATAAACAAGCTTGTTCAGAAGTGCTACACCCAAAGACATGTTTGTAGCATAGAGTACAGGCATACGCTCACTTGCTTCTTTTAAAAGGTTAAGTTGATGTGTATTGAGACCGGTTGTACCAATGACAAGAGGCCTTGGTGTTTTCATCGCTTCCTCCAAAAGTATCTCACAGGCATCTGGCAATGAGAAATCTATAATAATATCGGCAGCATGTAAAAATGCCTGCATATCAGAGGTAACCAAAACTGAGGGGTCTATTGAAAAATCAAGTGAGTTTCTTACAAATACTGCACTTAAACTCATTTCATCTGTTGTCTTTAAATCTTCTATTAAAAGTCTGCCAACTCTACCGCTCGCACCGAATACGCCTACTTTTATCATAATATATCCTCATTTTTTTTCTTATAATAGCAAAATATTACTCAAATACTACTTTCTTTTTCATATACTCAGTATAATATTTTTTCGCCTTGAATATATTGAGCAGGAGCATAAGAGATGAAAATAAAAAGAGCGTTGCCGATACTATGATAAAAGCCGGTGACAAAGCCGTGCACAAAAAAAAGAAATATGAGAGATAGTACAGATTTATCTGGATACTCATCTTCTTTTTGGGAATGACATTGCCCATTTCTGCATCAAAGACCATGTTTGAGCTTAAGTGAAACCAGGTCAAGAAAGGAATGATTTTATAAAGCATTGCATTGATTAAAGCATATACAGCGCCAAAGAGAGCAAAAAAACCAATGGCAAAAGAGAGGTTTACATTTGCACCTGCATAAAGCAAAGCCGCAAGAATGGCATTGCCCATGGCAAAATACCAAAGCTCGATACTGACATCTTTTCTGGCCCGTTTTCTTTTTTGTAAAATCAGTATACTCAAAAGAGCAAAGAGGATGACTGATGTGCAAAGCAGCAACTGTGTTACAGAGAGAAGCAGTGTCTTTTCCTGAAGCTGTGCATAGGCAAATAAAAGCAGAAGAGCAAGTTGCACAGGATAGAGTCTTTTTTGTACAAACATCGGAAACTCTTTTGCAACAAAAAACATAGGAATAATTTTATATGATACGGAGACTATAAGCAAAAAGACCCAGCCAAAAAGCATAAAAGCAATATGAATATTTCCATAACGCAGTGTATCAACAAATCCAAAATGTCCAAGCAGTGCCAAAAACCCAAAAAGAGCGGCGAAGAAAAGGCCTGCAAAAGAAGCGGCAAAATTTTGTACAAGTGTGTTTTTTTCCTGACTGAGTAAAATTGTTTTAAAAGAGAGTAGAGCAAAGTAGAAAAATGTTCCCATTAACAGTGTTCCTGCAAAATACAATAAAAGAGCTGTGTTGGTAAAAAATCCAACAACAAAAGTCAGAATCCCGGCATTTAAAGCAATATGAATGATTGTTGCGTTCTTTACCACATTGGCATAGGGTGTGCCAAGCATGACAGGTAACATTTGAAAAAGGGACCCGAACATGACATGCGTGATAAAACCCAAAGTAAGCAGATGGGTCAAGGCGATGACTTCATAGTCAAACCGTGAACTGACAGAAAATCCGTAGATTATAATGGCTATGGAAAGAAGTATAAGATAAAAGGCACCACTGAGATAAAATTTTATGGGAACAGTATAAGGGGGTGCCTGCTCCAGACTCAGACCATGGAACATTATTTATAGATCCTCATTTCAAATTCATTTGCATCCTCTTTTGTGATTTCATACTTTAAACCCAAGGCTGAGATGTTTTGAAAAAGCATTTGAGGGTTCATTCTATGTCGAAATATCAGTACTTCATTTTCTTGCAAGGCATTCAGAGCATTGATGGCCTCTATGAGAGGGTAAGGCGCTTCAAGCTCACTGACATCCAAAATGATCTCTTTTTTAGTGTTCATAGTCTTGCAGTTTTTGAACGATTTCTTCCGCATTTTCTGCCAGGGCAGTGTTCATCATGGTATAAAGCATCTGCTCTTCTTTGAGGTTGTGCTGTTGGAGTAAAATATTCATAGATTCTCCAAGAGAAAAAGCTCTTTCTTTATCTTTGGCATTATAGGCTTCATCCATTTTTTCAAAGAGTGATTTTGCCTGTGCATGCTCCATTCGCATAACATTTGTCGGCCCCATGCTTCCCATACCTGATTTTTCTTCAAGCATTGGAAAAAGGTACTCCTCTTCCATTGTAAAATGCAGGAGAGTTTCATTTTTAAAAGCTGCATATTTTCCAAGAGCTTCGTCAAACTCTCCGCTTTCGAGAAAGTCTTCTGCCTGAGTCAAAAGATGGTCACACTCTCTGTGTTTGCTTGTCATAAAATCTTTTATAGTCATATTTGCACTCCTAGTTTAGTAATTCATCTACATAAGAGATGGCAGCAAGCGCGGCAACAGCACCGTCTCCGGCTGCTGAAACAACCTGCTTCGGCGCTTCTATCCGTATGTCGCCTGCAGCAAACAGGCCGGGAACAGATGTTTTCATGCTTAGTGTTACAATAACCTGTCCCTGCTCATTCACGTCACAAAGAAAAGTTCCGTCTTCTTGAATAAGTGTCTGATTGTTGACATCGTTCCCCACAAATACAAAAACACCGGGAATCTGTATATCTCTTATCTTTCCATCTTTGTCTTTGACTTTCAATCCGTTTACTCCGCTTGCATCGCCATAAACTTCATCAGGCACAGAGTTGAGTACAAGTTCTATTTTTTCGTTTTCTTTGACTCTTTTCACTGTATTTGGCGCTGCACGAAAACTGTCACGTCTGTGAACAAGATAGACTTTTGTACATATTTTTGCAAGGTACAAGGCTTCTTCAAGAGCAGTGTCACCACCTCCTATCACGGCCACTTCTTTTCCTTTGTAGAAAAATCCGTCACAGGTTGCACAGGTACTGACACCTTTGCCAAAAAACTCGTCTTCGCCCTTAAAACCGGCGCGGCGCGGAGAGGAGCCGGTACAGACAATAACACTGTGTGCCTGAATGCTTGTTCCGTCTGATTTGAGTACATGAAAGAGATCATCTTCTTTTGTTATACGGCTCACTTCAGCCATATCGTGTTTGAGTCCGAATTTTTGGCATTGTTGTGGCCATGGCATCATTAAATCCATTCCTGTGATTTCACCTGTTACACCTGGATAATTTTCAATTTCCGAACTCTGTGTAATCTGTCCGCCGGGCATGCCTTTTTCAAACATTGTTACATTTTCAAGTCCACCGCGTGTAGTGTATAACCCTGCAGTAAGACCAGCTGGTCCACCGCCTATAATTGCGCAATCTAGTGTCATAATGTTATCTCCTCTAATGTATCTAAATTATCAAGCTTCCGTATCATACTATTTTGCTTATAAAGAGAATCTTTTTTTCGCTTTATGAAAAAAATAGA
>JALSKR010000237.1 GCA_026988735.1 Sulfurimonas sp. | reverse complement strand
CGTATTACCGCGGCTGCTGGCACGGAGTTAGCCGGTGCTTATTCATATGCTACCGTCATTTTCTTGACATATAAAAGGAGTTTACACACCGAAATGCGTCATCCTCCACGCGGCGTTGCTGCATCAGGGTTTCCCCCATTGTGCAATATTCCTCACTGCTGCCTCCCGTAGGAGTCTGGTCCGTGTCTCAGTACCAGTGTGGCGGATCATCCTCTCAAACCCGCTACCCGTCATTGCCTTGGTAGTCTCTTACACTACCAACAAGCTGATGGGATATAGACCGATCTCTTAGCGAAAAACTTTCCCGACTTATCTTTTGATAAGAAGGAGTATCCAGTATTAATCATCGTTTCCAATGGCTATCCCAGACTAAGAGGCACATTATCTATATATTACTCACCCGTGCGCCACTCGTCAGCAAAATAGCAAGCTACTTTCTGTTACCGTTCGACTTGCATGTGTTAAGCACGCCGCCAGCGTTCATTCTGAGCCAGGATCAAACTCTCCATAATTAAAACGAGAAGGAACTAATCCCTTCTCTGCGTTAACACTGGGTTCCGCTCAGCGTGAGGCTCGAAGCACTAGTGCTTCTTATCTCTTACTGCTTGAAACTAGTTTAATCTTTTGCCCAAGATTGAAAAATCATTGGCTTTGTTTTAAAGTCTAAATACATCTGCTTAAAGAATATATTACGACTGTATAGTTATCTATTACTATAGGGAAACTAACTATAAATAGTTAGGTTTCAAAATAGAATAGACGGTTGTTGTTATATTAGTTATTTCTAAGTAATACTAACTAGTTGTTACTACATCTAGCTCTCTTACTTGCTTAGTTTTCAATGATCTCAAACAGTCTCTTCTCAACTTCAACTCGAAGTCGTTCCGTTTGTGGATGGGAATTATAGGGGAGTGTTGCTTAGAAAGCGCTTAATGTTTGGGGGAATTTGTTGGAAGTTTTTGAAGGGTTTTATTTGCTATTCTATTTTAACAATAAAAGTTATAATATATGTGCATATCCTGTTTCAGGTTCTATTTTAATAACTATTTCATTTGCATTGTTTGCACTTGTTTTAGGATCTACACAAGCATTGGTACATAATTTTACATAAATTGCAGATACTGCAACTCTGTCTACTGCAGAACTTATAGGAACAGCGGAAGTGGAACTTGTATTCCCTCTATAAGGTCTTCCTAAATGGTCAAATAAGATTCTATTTGCATTAGATCCAGTTCCACCGCCATTAACCGTAAAATTTCCAATACCATATTTACTTCCTATATCTAACTCTTTTGAAAGTTTTTGTGTTGCAGAATTATCAAAGGAACCAAATGCAACACCAATTAAATATTTGTCTTTTTTAGCAGGATTACGAGCAACTTCAACATCAGTATATGTGGCATTTGCTCCGGGGTTTCCATCATATGCTCCAACAGAAGAAGGAGAATCTGCAAATATCATATATGAATTTGTTCCTCCTGCAGTAGAAAATGCCAACTGCCATCGTTGCCGGAACCACAATGCTTCATTGGCATCAAATTTATCATCCATCATAGCCAAGTGTTGTGTATATCTAATATGTGAAACCAACTGTACAGCTGCCTCTTGCAAAGGGTTTCTTCTTGTATTTGGAATAATGACAGCTGCTAGTATGCCTATAACAACAATTACGAAAATCAATTCTATAAGGGTAAAAGCTTTTTTCATACAGCTAGTATATCAAAATAATTTATAATTTTAAAGTAAAGAAAGAAAAGTAGGAGAATATAACCAAAGATTTTAGTCTTTGGTTACAAAAGAATGATTTAAAGCTTCTCTGCTTTTTGCACATCGTAGAGAATGTCATCCATTGGATGTCTATACATCGGCATTGCAAGGCGTTTTTCATCAAGAACATGTCCTATAAAACCGATTGAACGACCAACAATGAAAAATGAATTAAGCGTACCAGACTCAATAAACTCATTAATTTCTTCTTCAGAATACCCAAGCGCTCTCCACATATCTACCATTAAGATACCAATAGTACCATCAACATTTAAGATAAGATTCTCTTTTTTACTTGTAGTTAATGCTTCAACAGTTTTTGCATAATCAAGTAAAGAATGACTTGGAAAATGTTCCGCTGCATATTTCATTAAACCAGTTACGCGTAAATCTGGATTTTTCAAAGATTTAATACGATGACCGATACCTGGAATTGGCACACCTTGTTTTTTCATATAACCTAAGAATTCAGCAGGTGTCATGTTGCTATCATCTGCATATTTAAAGTATTTTGCTGCACCATCAATAGCACCACCAAACCTTGGACCGATTGTTAAAAGACCAGTTACAAGTGACTCAACAACAGATTTTCCCGCACGAGCAGTAACTTTTGCATTATGTGCGCCTGATACTGCTGGACCGTGATCCGCAACTGTTTTGATTACTGTCTCGATGAAATCTGTAGCCCATTTTGGATATTGCTTTTTAAACCATAGTAAAGAGATGACATCACCGATACCTTTTCCTGTGTCAGGAGTTGCAACTGAAGAGATTGGAAAACCTGCATATGTTGCTTCTTCGCCTCTGTCATCCGAAATTGTGCAAATAAAGTTTTTAGGACGACGAACTTTAGGAATAGTATTTATTTCAGGCTCTTTAATTTCACCGATGATTCCTTTTGATTTTAAATCATCATATACTTCCATAATTGTTGCCGGCAAATCATTAAATGTTGCAGGTACATGTATACCAGCTTCAGCCATTGCTTTATTTTTATATTCAGCAGTTTCCATTTCACCATTTGCTGATGCGCCTGCATGACCAAACTGGACACCAGAGTCATAATACTTAGCAATTGTACCAATACACCATGCAATAATCGGTTTTGTAATCTTTCCAGATTTGACTGCTTCAATTACTTTGTATTCTTCTGTACCTCCAACTTCACCAAGTAAAATCATATATTTTACATCTGGATTTTTTTCCATACGAAGTAGATTGTCAATAAAAACTGAACCTACAAATCTATCACCGCCGATAGCAACACCCTCTGCGATACCATCAGCATTAATAGCAATAATATTTGAAAGCTCATTAAAAAGACCGCCAGAACGAGTAACCAGTCCACATGATCCTTCACGGTGAAGTTTTGAATTAATAATATTTTCGATTGTCCCACCGATATTTGCAATTTTAAATGCACCCGGAACGATTGCACCAACAGTTGCCGGTCCAATTACGGTTACATTCAACTCTCTTGCATATGCATTCATACCACGAGCTAGTCTTTCTGGAATACCTTCAGCTGTAATCATGATAGTTTTAAATCCACCAATATTGAGTGCTTCCATAGTTACATCATAAGCCGTTCTAAATGATGCAAAGTTTAAAAGCACATCAGCTTGTGGCTGAGCAGCTTTTGCTTCTGTCGTACTTTTATAAAGTGGAATCATAATTTCATTTCCACCCCAAAAAAACTTCTCAAATTTATTTCCGCTTGTAGGAGCTACAATAGCTGCAACAGATGGTTTTTCTCTTTTGATTGTGTAATCATAATCAAGCATTCTTTGGATAGCAGTTTTGTTGTTATTCCAAAAAATTGCTTGTGTATCTCTAGTAAATAATTTTCCCATCTCTTCTCCTTACTTTTCTAATGCCATACGCACTATGTCTGTTACATGTGTTTCTGGTCCATAAACTTCAATACTTAAACCTAATCTATCGGCAGCTTCTTTAATGTCTTTGAGACCTTTTTCATAGTTTGGCCCACCACGACGAACATAGATTTTAATGCCTACATCTTTCATTTTATCAGCATATTCTTCAAATGCCTGAATAATACCTGTAAATGTTTTTGCGACATCAGTAAAGTTAGCAATAGCTCCACCAATAATTAAAATTTTATCACGACCTTGAGGGTCTTTTTCTCTAGTCATTAAGTCAAGTAATGTTTCTGCATAAAATTTTGTTTCACCTGTAGTTGGACCACCTGAATACTCACCATAGTTAGCTAAATCTTCAATACCTGCGAAATCGGCTATAGTATCAGCATAAACAACTGAAGCACCGCCACCAGCAACCATAGTCCAAATTCTAGCTTCAGGCTTCAGTAATGTAAGCTTAAGTGAAGCACCTGTTTTTGCATCTGCTTCCTCAATTGCTTCAACTTCTGGAGATTTTGCTTCCATACCAAAAGCAGTAGGGTATTCAATATCACCCCACTCTTCAACCATCATGAAACCAGCTGTATCATCAAGCTTTGCAACCATATCTAAAAGCTCAATTTTAGTTCCTTGCATTACAAAAGGATTAATTTCAAGATATGCAAAATTCAGTTCACGATATGCTTTAAAAAAACCAATTGCAAATTTGGCAAAATTTTCTTTATCTTCCGGTTTAACATCTGCAGGAATATTTTCTTTGACTTTTTGAACAATTTCTTCTTCAGTTGCTGTAATTGAAAACGCTAATTCTGTAACTTTTTCATCCCAGCCTTCTTCAACTTCCATTCCGCCTTCTGCTGACAAATAAAGAACATCTTCGTCACCAACAACTGTTGCAGAAATATAATACTCTTCTGATTGATCATGTGGAGTAAATGGCTCAACAATAAAGTGAGTTAATCTATCTATCTTTGGTTCGCCTGTAGGAGTATCTCCATCAAATGAAAAATAGACTGATTGTTCTTCTTTTGTTTTTTCATCAATCCATGCTGCTGCTTTTTCTAAAGTAACATCACCCGGTTTTTGATCTTTAAAAAGTACTAAATTATTTTTACCGCGTTTACCAAATAGCATATCTGGTTTTACAACTAATGATTTTTCTTTTAACCATGGTTTTGCTTTTGCAGCTTCAAGTAGTTCAGCACCTAATGTTACTAAAACCGTCTCGTATGCATAACTGAAATCTGGAAAGTATTTATTCCAATGTTTTGCTAAAATTGACTTCGCGTCATATTCTCGTATCGCTTTTTGAGCCATAGAAACTCCCTATTTTGATATTTGTGGATTATTTTAGCATAAAGTATTAAACAAATATCTTTGGTTTATATTAACTATTAAATAGATTTATCTATTGTTTAATTTTGTAACATTCGCTCTATATAAAATTCTATTTTTGTAACGAATAGTTACATTATTAGTTTGCAGAGAATTTAATTTCACTTCTTTTAAAATATTTTTATCACATTTATCAATAGAATAGAACCTCAATCTTAATTGCATGTCATTATTGATTGTTACACATCGTATATTCATTGCCTTAAGTTTATTTGCTAATTCTTTTGCAATATGCAACTTATAGGCGAAGTGCTTTTTAGGATTATCCAAAATCAAATAAAGTTCTTTATTAAATAGGACAATTAATGTATTAAAAATCAAAAAAACAAAAGCCAATATAAAAATAGCTTTATACTTTTTCCTAAATTTTTTCAATCTCACTCTATATGAATTAGCAAAGGTTTTTGCAGTTAATGGCAAAGCAAGAATCAAATATGGAGCAAATAATTCAATTTCAACACGCTGCCTAAATGACAACAATAAAGAGAATAATAGAGCTGTTGATGCTATATACCAAATTTTATCATTTTCATCATTTAAATACCCTCTATATAATACATAAAACAGATATATAAATATAATAGGTGTGAATATGGCACTATAAACGCCTATAGTATCCAAAAAATGACCGCTAGGAACACCTGAAATATTCAAACCGTACATGTAAACGGATAATCCCAAAAGAAAAGCATTATAGAAAAATAATATTTTATTTTTTTGAAACAGATAATATATCATAAGCCCTAAAAATAAATATGCGAATCCTGAATCTAAAAGTGTATACAAAAACAACAATACACATATAAAGTAATCGTTCAATTTTTGACTTAAATATATATATAAAAAGAGTCCAAAAATAATAAAGCCTGCATGACTGACGACAAGTGCAGCGCTAATAACCCCAGGCAACAGTATAAAAACTAAAACAAGCCACAGTCGATTTCTTTGCAATTTTAGATATTGTGCAGATATAAGATATAAAAGCCATGCACTTGAGAGATGAAATACTATCATCACAAACCGTAACGCAAAATCATTTTGTCCAAAAACTTTCAAAGAAAGTTTCACGAGTTGTTGTAAAAAAGAAGCATTACCATATAAAAGGGCTGCTTCTGAGGGAGATATGGAAATTTGAGAAGTTTGAAAAATCAGAATGAATGCATCTAACCCAAGAATTACGAACAAGATGATTCTATATTTCATAATTTCAAAAAGTTTCCTATAATTTCATGCCCAAATTCACTCATAATAGATTCAGGATGAAACTGAACACCATAAATATCTTTATTTTTAATCTTTAAAGCCATGATTTCATTATCGTCCATACTATATGCTGTTGGCTCAACACTCTTGGGCAATGTATTTTTATCAACAATCAAAGAGTGATAGCGTGTTGCCGTAAATTCTTCAGGCAATGTATCAAAGAGTTTACATGTAAAGTGCTTTATCTTTGATGTTTTACCATGCATCATATTTTTTGCACGAACAACATCAGCCCCAAAGACCTGTGCAATACTCTGGTGTCCCAAACAAATGCCTAGAATTGGTAATTTGTCTTGAAAAAATTTTATAACTTCCAAAGTTATACCTGCTTCATCAGGTGAAGCAGGTCCTGGTGAAATGATGATTTTTTCAGGATGTAGAGCTTCTATTTCTTGTACATTCATTTCATCATTGCGTATAATTTTTAAATCGGCTCCAAGCTCTTTGCAATACTGCACAATATTGTATGTAAAACTATCATAATTATCTATCATTAATATCATATACTTTCAACCCCTATTTAAGCCCTATTTTCAGGGCTTTTATTAAAACTCATAAATTATATTTTTCTTTTCCTAACCTATTCCTAACCTCAGAGTGAAATTCACTCACTAGGTATACACTTATGGGTTTAGTAATTATCATAGCATTATATCAAAAATTACTCTGACTTCTCAACATATTATCCAATAAAAATAAGATATAATTATACCAAGGAGTTAAGTATGAAAAATTTACAAAAATATAAATGTGTATTTTGTGGTCATATATATGATCCTAAAATCGGTGACGAAAAAAGTGGTATTGCGCCCGGAACTGCTTTTGAAGATCTTCCTGAAAATTGGCGATGCCCAAGTTGTGGTGCAGAAAAAGAATACTTTAAGCCTATTGACTAAATTAGTGCAAAGAATATCTTATTGGTACACTTAACATTAACTCACTTGAGGGTTTTGGAAATTTTCCTGAAAGTTCGGCAATTGTTTTAATTGCAGCGCGTGTTAAAATTCCGCTATTAGAAGATATTGTAGTGATTTGTGTTACAGTTGCGTCTTTGTGTAAAATAAAACGAACTGTAACAGAACCTTCTATGCCACGTTTTCTAGCTGTTCGAGGATAGTACAAGTTTTCTTTTATCAAGTTGTAAATTTTTGCCAGATTCTCTTTTATATACTGTTCTTTATCGCTTATCTTTTTTTCAAAAATTTCATTTTTAACAATTTTAGTTTTTTTCTCTCTTTGTGGCTTTTGCTCTGCAGGCGTAGCAATTTTTTTTATAATTTCCGCTTCTTTTTCTTTGATTTCTTCTTTAACAGGGACTTTATTTTGTAGAATTTCAGGCTTTTTTACAGGAGTTTTTTTTACTTTAACGAATTTTTTTATTACTTTTTTATGAAATGGTTCTACTTTTTGTACTTTTTTTTGCTTGGAAATTATTTTTTTATGCATAAAAGTTTTTTGTTCAGCGGTCACTTTTTGTGTCAAATACTTCAAATGAACACAAATTTTTGTTTCTTTTTCAGTAGGTTTAATTGATGTAGAGACATATTTATATAAAACAAATAAGCTCAGTACAATCAAAGCATGAACAAAAAGAGAAAGAAAAAGAGATTTTGAGTGATTTAGCATATCTAAATTGCACGTTTGAATTCAGGGTATGCTTCCACTCCTACTTCATTTACATCAAGTCCTTCAACTTGAACATCATCTTCTGCTCTAAATGCAACTAATTTATTAATTATATAAATAACAACAAAAGAACTCACAAAAGCAAAAATTCCTATGATAACAACACCTTTAAGTTGTGCGAGTAATGAAACTTTTTCAACAAATAACCCCACTGCTAGTGTCCCCCATATACCATTGATAAGATGCACAGAAAGTGCGCCAACAGGGTCATCAAGTTTAAATTTATCAAATATTGGTACGGCAAATACAACAAGAATTCCTCCGATTCCACCTATAAGTATAGGTGTGTACATGTCATATAAATCAGGTCCTGCTGTAATAGCTACAAGCCCACCAAGTGCCCCGTTAAGAATCATTGTTATGTCTAAAAGTTTATATCGTGCATACATGATAATAGCTGCAATAATTGCACCCGCTAAACCCGCCGTATTTGTATTCATAATAGTTCTAGCAACCGTATTAGCATTTTCGACAGAAGAAATAGAACCGACACTACCCCCATTAAAACCAAACCATCCTATCCATAAAAGAAGCGCACCAAGCACAACAAGAGGCACATTTGATGCAGGGACTACTTTTATTTTTCCATCTTTATATCTCCCTTTACGAGGTCCCATGATTAAAATTGCAGCAAGTAATGCCCAACCTCCAGTTGAGTGTATAACGGTAGAACCTGCTAAGTCATGCATATTAATTTCCAAAAAAGTTCCAGCCAAGAAATTGGCACCCCAACTAATATTTACAATAAGCGGATAAATCACAGCCCCCATAATAACTGTAAAAATCATTAACGGCATAATTTTTACCCGTTCACTCACACCACCACTCATTATATTAATCGTTTTTCCGACAAAGGCCATCTGAAACAAAAATGCTGCCCATATACTCATAGAAGAATTTTCCCATGAGCCAAAAGCAAGAGAATACCCTACTAGTAAAAATGCCATGGATGCTACAGCATAAATCATAGTATTGACTGTAAGCACTGAAGAAACATTTTTTGTTCGGACAAGTCCAGCTTCAAGCATAGCAAATCCTGGAACCATAAATATAATGAGAACCATGGAAAAAAGTGTAAAGAATGTATCTATTATGTATTTGAAATCAACTTCGGACATCATAAACCTTTAAATTGAACTTAAAAGTTGAGTGTAGCAAAATATTTATATTTTAAAAATTAAATCATTGTTCTTAAATGGTAAAAAAGTCAATATGTAGATTTTCTACTCCTTGTAAA
>JALSKR010000236.1 GCA_026988735.1 Sulfurimonas sp. | reverse complement strand
CTCTCCTGCTTTTTCCCTGCCAAAAAGCTCTGTGGCTTCGCCTTTAGCTATGAGCGTTTTTTTAAGTTCGGCTATAGCTTCTTTTGCTTCATCGTAGTCCAATATAAACTTTTGTTCTTTGGTTTGAGCTACCTCTTGTAAAGATTGCTCATCATAGCCTTGTAGTAATGCCCAACTTTTAGCGTAATTGCTTACTATCTCCACAAAACCTTTGGCTTCTTGTGTGTTCAGCTCTTTGTTTTCTATGCCTTGTTTTATCAGGGCTATAGTCTGTTCTAACTCTTGAAATTTTTGCTCTTGTAAGCGTTTTTTGTTTAAGGTGTAGCCTTTTATGATGTACTCTTTTAGAACGCTAGTAGCCCAAATACGAAATTTTGTAGCTTTTTTTGAGTTTACTCTATAGCCTACTGATATAATCATATCTAAATTATAAAACTTAATTTTTTTAGTCTGCTTTTTATCTTTGATTGCACCATGCTGAGTGGTATGTTCCAAAATGGAACATACCACTTTTTCATCTAATTCGCCACTCTTAAATATATTGCTTAGGTGCTTAGTAATAGCAGGCCTTTGAACATCAAATAATTCTGCTATTTGCTTTTGATTAAGCCAAATAGACTCATCCTCGACTGTAGCGTTTAACTCTACATTTCCATCCTCGTAAATTATTATATCACTCATCTATAAATCTCCCTCTGCAAAAGAAAATACTCATTTCTCATCTGGGCAATCCCACCAAAGTTATTCGCAACTTCTCTCACACTTCCAAGCCCACTTAGATCAACTAACTTTCCTAGTTTGTCTTCATCGAGCTCTTTGACACCATCTTTTTTGTATCGCTCAAGTATGAATTCTATAAATTCTTTTGCTTTTTCATTGTGGTGCTTTTCTATAAACTCAGAGTGTTCAACCGCAAAGACTCGCTCACTTCTTGTTTTTATCTCTAGGTTGAATGAGATGTGCGTAAGGATGTCATATATATCGCTATCTTCGGCTTCAAATATAACTTTGAGGTCATCAAGCTGTGCTTCATCTATGTTCATTTCTTTAAGCTTGTTTAGTAAATCTTTTCTGTTGCTTGGATTGCTCCATATCTCTCTTAAACCATCTTCATCATTATAAAATCTACCAAGCACACCTATAAGAAGTTCCAAGTAATCCTCTGTTTTTAAAGGGATACCGTCCATGCCGACATACGTTGTCTCGATGTTGATGACTTTGAGTTTTTTCCCTTTGATATCTATGGTTACTTTTTCATGTGTGGCTTTTTCATCACTTGTTGTTACATCGTCTTGTTCCGTTTGTTTTGTTTTTTCTTTTTTCTCTTTGGGTTCTTTTTTACTGGCACTAGATGAAGGCAAATCTTCTCCATCCCAAGCAGGATCATAAAAGAGGTTGGTCGCCCCCACAAAATCCATAATAGTAAAAAAATCTTTCCCCTCAAAAACTCTCGTTCCACGACCGATGATTTGTTTAAACTCTGTCATTGATTTTATGGGTGCTGTCAGGACTATATTTCTGACATTTTTAGCGTCCACACCTGTTGTGAGCATTTTTGAACTTGTGAGTATCGTAGGTATATCTCTGTCATTGTTTTGAAACATTTCTAAAAAATCACGACCGACGTCACCCTCATCGGATGTAACCCTGACGCAATAGTTATTGTCTTTGATGGTTTTAAACTTGTCTATGGCTGTTTTCATATCCAGAGCATGTTTTTGGTTGACACAAAAGATGATGGATTTATCCATAGGATTCATGTTTTGCAGAATGGTTTTTGCGATGAGTTCTGTCCGTTTTGGAATGACTACCTGTTTTTCAAACTGCTCTAACTCTACTATCTGTTTATCGAGTTCACCAGTTATGATGTCATTCGGGTCAAATCGGTATTCATCTATGTTTGTCTGGATTCTCTTTACTTTGTAAGGTGTTAAAAAACCATCGTTGATGCCATCTTTTAGGGAATACTCGTAGATAGGTTCTCCAAAGTATTTGTAAGTATCTCCGTTATCATCTCTTTTTGGTGTAGCGGTAAGACCTAAGTGAACCGCACTGCCAAAGTGGTTGAGTATATCTCTCCAAGAACTTTCATCATTTGCACTCCCACGATGACACTCATCTATGATGATTAAATCAAAAAAGTTAGATGGATACTGTTGGTAGTACGCTCTCACATCATCTTCAGACTCTTCTTCTGTTATATCTATAACTCTGTTTTTGTTTTCTGCAATAGATTGATAAATAGCAAAAAATATGTTCCCGGCGGTAGGCACTCTGCCGCCTCTTTTTTTGATACTCTTGCCGTTTATCTCAACACAATCTTTTTCAAGTGGATTAAATGTGTTCATAGATTGGTCTTTGAGTACATTTCTATCAGCTAGAAAAAGTATTTTTGGTCTTCTGTCTGTATTGCTTTTATTCCACTTTGATTGAAAAAGTCTGTAGGCTACCTGAAAAGCTATGTAGGTTTTACCTGTTCCTGTTGCCAGCGTGAGTAAGATTCTCTCTTTTTTGTCCGCTATTGCTTCTATGGTTTTTTGCACTGCAATCTGTTGATAAAAACGGGGTTTCATCGTTCCTTCTATGTGAAAAGGATGTGTGATGACATCTTGTGCTTTGGGAGTTTTTTTACCGTATTTGCGTTCAAAGAGTTCATCCGGAGTTGGATAGTTTTCAATAAACTTACCTTTTCCTTCTATAAGAGAGTGTTCATAAATTTTATGTCCGTTGGTTGTATATACAAAATCTATCTGTAATCGCTGGGCATAGTTGATAGACTGTTGCAGTCCATCCAGTGGGTCTTTTGATTCGGCTTTGGCTTCGATGATGGCAAGATTGGTATTTTTGTAAGTAAGCAAATAATCAACAAAGTATCTTTTGCCACGTTTGCCACCGATAAGCTTTCGTCCATCAGTAAAATAATATTCTCTTACTATGTTAGATTCTAACCAACCACTCTCCTTTATAGAAGGGTCGATTAGTTTTGAGCGAGTATCTGATTCTGAATATGCCATTAAACCCTACTAAAATATTTTCATCTATTTTAGCAAAAATTAACCACTATACAGATGAAAGTTTAATGATGCTCTGTTTAAAAACTAAAAGTCAGGTATTTTAACGGGGCAAAGAGGAGATGTTTGCATCAAAAAATATTTCATTGCAGCATAAATTTTTGTGGTGGCAATATTCTAATATCTCAACAAAAGGGGTAGAGTTTCTTTTTTTGATTGTTGCAAATTTTGACTGGGAAATATTTAGTAAATTTGCTACATCTTTATCATATACTTTAGCCTTTGAACCATTTGCAATATGTTCTTTTAAAACTTCTATAATCGTTCGAAAATCTCTCATTCTTACTCCTAAGAGCAACAATATAACAAAGAAAAATCAAGAAACCTAAAAATATGTCAATTTGTTAACATATTTTATACCCTACTCCGCGAACTGTTTGTATATAGTCTTTTGATTTGTCCGGGTCTATCTTCTCTTTGAGTCTGTTTATAGCAACATTTACCGTCTTGTACTGATGATTTTCACTGTCACCCCAAACATTTTCAAGCAGATAATCTCTGTCAAGTACACTGTTTTTGTTGAGAATAAATTCACTTAAAAGATCAAATTCAAGCTTTGTCACATCAACAGCTCTTCCATCTACATGTAATGTTCTGCTGCTTTTATCGAGCAGTAAATCTCTAAAAAGCAATTTTGAATTATTGTATTTTTTTGAAGTTCTTTTTAACACAGACCGAATGCGAAGGACTAACTCTTTCATATTAAACGGTTTTGTGATGTAATCATCTCCGCCTCTCAAAAATCCGCTCTCAATATCTTCATCTCTGTCTTTTGCACTTAAAAATATAACGGGTATATCAAGCCCCTCATCACGTAATTTTGCAACAAACTCACTTCCCTCAACACCAGGAAGGTTTCTGTCCATTATAAGTAAATCTATATCTTCTTCATCTAAAATCTGTACAACTGTTTTTGTATTTAAAAAACCTATTGTTTCAAACCCCTCTTTTTCCAGAGTATATTCCAACAGTTCAAGTAAATCTTCTTCATCTTCAACTATCACTATGTTTGCACTCATACACCATGCCTTAATATTTTTTATTATTATATCAAAGATTCTATGTTATAATAAAACAAATGTGTAAACTTTAAGAAATGGAGAAAAAGATGTTTGTTTCGTCCTACAATACTTATATAACAAACAAACCTGCATCGAAAATAGATAAAAGTACACATAATGAAAATGAAAAAAATGATTCATTTCAAAAGAGACTGTTTTCTGACAACCTTGAAAAAATTGTATCATCTCCTGCAAAAATACCCTTAAATTATATCTCAAACTATAAATCACTCCATAATCAGCAATTACTGCAGCAACACAATGAGACTAAAAAAGAGTACTCCAAAATAAAATTTGAAAAAATAAATAAAATCACAAGCGCACAAAATGCGTACAGTGAGAACGCAAAACTTTTTTCTCTTGCGCAAAAACCTAAAACAGCTTTAACACAGGAAATAAAACAGCCTGAAAATATACAGCAAAACACTCTTTTAAAACAAAAGTTTATAAACACATATATTGCGAATGACAATTACTACAAAATCACTGCAGCCTAATCCAACCACGCCTCTGTTGTAATCACTCTGTTGTCATCAAAAATTTTCAGTTTGTATGCTTCACTGCACTTGCCCTCATTTATCTGCATGACAGCCATCTGCAGAATTTTTTTACACCTTTTGGGAATGTCAAAATGCCCTTTTAAACCTGTCAGAAACTGTTTTATCGGAACATCTTTATCCATGCCTATTATATTGTCACGGCATCCTGTAAGTCCTATATCACTCATATATGCCGTACCGTTTACAATTTGAAAGTCATCAGTACCGACATGCGTATGTGTCCCGATAATCCCGCTTACTTTTCCCTGAAGCATCATCATCATAGCACGTTTTTCACTCGTTGCCTCAGCATGAAAATCAATAAAAATATTTTTTATACCCTTTACATGTAATGCCTCTACCGTATTCTTTGCACAGCGAAAAGCATTATCAGTATAGGGCATTGAATAATGTCCCATTATATTAAGTACAGCAAGCTTTTCACCATTGATATCATAAATACGCAGACCTGTTCCCGGCACTTCATCGGGATAATTATGCGGTCGCAGCAGTTCATGTGTATCCAAAAGGGGAATAATATCTTTTTTATCCCAAGTATGATTGCCTCCGCTCATAACATCAATGCCGTATGAGAAAAGTTCATTTGCATTTTTAAGTGTCAAACCAAAACCATGAGAAGCATTTTCATAATTTGCAATAACAAAATCAATTTCATGTTCTTCTTTTATTTTTTTCAGATAATCACGCAACATGACACGCCCGGGTTGCCCTAATATATCGCCTATAAATGCTATTTTCAATGTATCATTCTTTTGTTAAATTTTCGAAATTATATCTAAATATAGAGTATAATTACAGCATGAATCCTTTTATGCAACCGCCTGTGCTTATTGCTTCTTCCCATGAACTTCGAAAAGTCGGCTTTGAACTTGAATACAGTGCCATAGAACTGCAAAAAAGTGCAGAATTACTTATTGAAACTTTAGAATCCGGCAGTATTGAAAAAATAAATCCTTATCATTACAAAATCAGAGATACATACTATGGCGACTTCAGTCTTGTACTTGATTTTCAGTTTCTTATTTCTCAGGGCTTGCAAAAATGGCTGCAGAACATAGGACTTGAGCAATTTATCGAAACAGAAATTGCACTGGCATTAGAAGAGTTCATTGCCACCCTTTCTCAAACTGTAGTACCTTATGAAATTACAACACCACCGCTTCCTTTGGATAAAATCGAAATTATAGAGAAGATAAAAGAGACTTTTCGAACCAATGGAGCACTTGGAACCGATGCCAATCCTCTCTATGCCTTTGGCTTTCATATCAATCCCCAAGCCTTCTCTTTTGAGGTGACAGAAATTATTGATACGCTCAGGGCATTTTTTATTCTCTATGAGACGCTTGTGTTGTGGCTGCAACCGGATATTGTGCGCAGAATCAGCCCTTATATCAAACCTTTTGAAGAGGAGTATATACAAAAAGTACTCAATGCCTCTTACAAACCGGATATAGACCGGTTTGTCTGCGACTATCTTCAATACAATCCTACCCGTAATCGTGCATTAGACCTTTTGCCTCTGCTTGCCTGGATAGATTCCAATCAGGTGTTCAAGACACTTCCCGATGAAAAAATTTCACCGCGTCCTGCCTATCATTATCGTCTTCCAAACTCCAAGGTTGACAAAAAAGAGTGGCATACCTATGATGGCTGGAACAGCTGGGTCATCATTGAAAAACTTGCCCAGGACAAAGAGATGCTTGCTACACTTGCCAGTGAGTACAGCAGATACCTCACTGACCCTTTTTCGTTTTTAAAAAAAGAGAAGTGGTTGCAGAAGGTAGATATATGGCTGAAAAAACAAATATAATCATAACAGGCTCAAGTAAAGGAAGTCGCAGTGCCTGGATGACAAGTCGTGCTTTGCTCACGCTTTTTGGTGTAAACACAAAGTTTTTACATCCTGATAATTGGGATAAAAACACCCAAATGGATGGGCTTCTACTTACAGGAGGTGTGGATATTGATCCCGATACTTTTCATACATACAAACATCCCAGTATAAAAAAACCGAACCACTGCGTGATGCAATGGAACTCTTTTTACTTGAGCGCGCACTTACACAAAACATTCCTGTCATGGGTATATGCAGAGGCATGCAACTTATCAACCTCTTTATGGGAGGATCACTTCACCTGCATATTCAGGAAATGGATTTGGAATTTAAACATCCGCATTCCCTGTTGCCTCTAAATACCATTAAGATAGAACCAAGAAGTCACCTGCATAAAATTCTCAAAGCAAAAAAATTACAAGTCAATGCCCTACATCATCAAACACTCAAAACACTGGGAAAAGGGCTGAAAGTTACAGCAAAAGATACAAACGGTTTAATACAGGCCATTGAAACAGACAATGAAAACTTCATTCTGGGTTTACAGTGGCATCCTGAGTTTATGCCCTATCACTGGAGTACATACCGCATTTTTGAAGCTTTTTCCAAAGAGATGAAAATCAGATAAAAAAAAGTGCCAATAGAATATAACGGATACCTTTTGCAAACAAAACAAGCAAAAAAAATCTTTTAAAATTATAATGCAGAGCCCCGGCTACAAAAGTAATAGGATCGCCGATTATCGGAGCCCAGGAGAGAAGCAGCACAATGGCGCCGTAACTCTTAAACATTGATTCGGCTTTTTTGTACGCTCTCATTTTTACATATTTTTTCTGTGCCAGATAATCAAGCCCTTTTTTACCCAAAAAGTAGTTCAAACATGAACCAAGGGTATTACCGATAGTGGCAACACCCAGCAGAGCATAAATATTGTAACCGGCTGTAATATCATAAACCAATACAGCTTCACTCACAACCGGCAATAAAGTCGCAGCCCCAAAAGCGCTTAAAAAAAGAGTAAGATATACCAATTAGAGCACTTTTGGTTTGTTATTTCTTAAATAGTACAGTGTAGCTTTGATAATGTCATCATCATCTTTCGAATCCGATTTTATTGTCTCCTTGGACTCATTTACATAGGTAAATGTGATATTTTGTCCATAGTTTGAAATCGTTTTGATTTTTTTCTCCAGAGACAGAAGCTTAATAACCATAAGTTCAAAAAACTGTTTTGTAGGCGTATCAAGCTCACCAAAACGGTCAATGACCTCTTCTTCTATTTCATAAATCTCTATTGCATTTTCACACTGTGAAAGTCTTCTGTAGATATCCAAACGCAACCTGTCTTCTTGCACAGTTTCATCGCTGATAAAAGCAGATATGCTCAGTTTGACATCTACTTTTGCCCTCTCTCCCTCGGCTGTATTACTCAGCTCTTTTATAGCATCTTCAAGCATTCGAAGATAGAGTGAATAGCCTATATTTTTAATATGCCCGCTTTGTGCATCTCCGACAAGATTCCCTCCGCCGCGAATTTCCAAATCATGATGTGCCAGCACAGAACCTGAACCCAAAAAGGAGTTTGATTCCAATGCCAAAAGACGTTTTTTTGCTTCATCTGTCAGGTTTTCTTTGTTTTGCACAATAAAGTAGGCAAAACCTTCACTGTGTCCACGACCGACACGCCCGCGAAGCTGATGCAGATCTGCAATGCCAAATCTGTCCGCCCCGTCTACTATGATGGTATTGACACGGGGCATATGGATACCACTCTCAATGATTGACGTTGCTATCATGACATCATATTCGCCTGCTTCAAATTTCAACAACTCTTTTTCTGTCTCAACTGCTGATATTTTAGAATGCAGCATAAGCATTCTCAAGTCCGGTAAAAGTGCCTGCAGTTCACCCATTTTTATAGGCATGTGATCTATAGAGTTATGGACATAAAAAACCTGACCGCCACGGCGAAGTTCTCTGAGTATTACCTCTTTTATCAGCTTTTCATCATACTCTTTGACAAAAGTCCTCACCCCCTGACGCTCACTCGGTGCTGTTAGAAGCTGACTCATTGTTTTTATGGAACTGAGTGCCTGATTCAGTGAACGCGGAATCGGTGTGGCGCTCATAGAGAGCAGATGCACATTGTGATAGAGCTCTTTTATTTTCTCTTTTTGTTTGACGCCAAATTTATGCTCTTCATCTATTATAACCACGCCGAGATTTTTAAATTCCAGTCCAAAAAGCGTGTGTGTCCCGACTACACAGTCTATTTCGCCGCTTGCCAGCCCCTTGATGACGGCATTTTTCTCTTTTGTGGTGACAAATCTGTCAAGTTTTGCATAACGGATACCCAAATCTTTAAACCGCTCATCCAAAGAACGCCAGTGCTGGGCGGAGAGCAGTGTAGTCGGTACAATAAATGCCGACTGATAGCCTGACTTATATGCCGCATAAATAGTGTTGAGTGCGATTTCTGTTTTGCCAAAACCGACATCTCCACTAAGCAGTCTGTCCATAATATGACCCGAACTCATTTGTCCGAGTATCTCTGCAACAGCCTGAGTCTGATCATCTGTATATTCAAAACCTGAAAGTGCCTGAAACTCCTGTAACGCTTTTTTATCCAGAGAGATTTTAGGTGCCTTAATAAGCGCTCTTGCTGCTGCTGTGTTAACAATCTGTCCTGCAATTTCAAGGAGCCTTTTTTTCACTTTTGCTTTGAGTTTGCCGAAACTTCCTTTTCCAAGCCTGTCAAGGACAGGTGTTGCACCGCCTCCGGCAATATATCTGTCAATATAATCAAGATTTTCTACAGGCAGCAGTATCTTGTCATCACCGACATACTTAATGACGATAAAGTCTTTGACACCACCGAGTATTTCTGTCTTTTCGATTTTTTCAAAGATACCCACACCATAATCTTCATGAACTACATAATCACCTGCTTTCAAATCATCCAAAAGAATAGAGGTTTTTCTTCTGCGGCGTTTTTTATCTGCCTTGTTCAGGGATA
>JALSKR010000235.1 GCA_026988735.1 Sulfurimonas sp. | reverse complement strand
CTCTTGGAACCCGGACTTCAGTCCGGGCTGAGAGTGGCAAGAAAGTTGCAATAGCCGGCACTAAAGTACCGGTTCCAAAAAAATTACAAAGGAGAAATAATAATGAATGACAATATAACCCTCATCATTACAATATCGCTCATCATTATATTTTCTCCTTTTCTTGCCAAATTTTTACGCTTGCCTACTACTCCTATTGAAATTATTTTAGGTTCACTTTTAGGCTATGTCGGCTTTTTGCATGATGAACATCTGTTTAATCTAGTTGCTGAATTTGGATTTTTATATCTCATGTTTATTGCCGGTACGGAGATTAATTTAAAAAATGTACTCAAAACACCTGCAAGTATTATGAAAAAAGCCCTTGTATATTTGATACTACTCTATACTTTTTCAGTCGCTTTTTCTATACAGTTTGAATCAGGGAAAATATTTATGGTTTTACTCCCACTTATTTCCATCGGACTGGTTGCTTCTCTTTCAAAAGAGTATGGAAAGACCCCTTGGCTAAATCTTTCAATGACCGTCGGCGGTATAGGAGAAGTTGCGAGTATCGTCATTTTAACCATCACTTCTGCTGCTTTAAAGTCCGGCTTTGGGCTAGGACTTTTTCAAACTATTATAGCACTTTTGGCATTTTTACTTTTTATGTTCATTCTTTTTCGTTCCATGCAGCTTCTGTTTTGGTGGTTTCCAAAGGTTGCCATAGCGCTAATGCCACACGATGACAACAAAGAACAAGACATTCGACTCTCTATGGGCATCTTTTTTTTACTCATCGGTACTATGCTTTTTTTACATCTTGAACTTGCTTTTGGTGCCTTTTTAGCGGGTATTTTCATCCCGACTTTTTTTGAACACAAACACGAACTGCCAGAAAAACTTGCCTCTTTTGGTTTCGGATTTCTCATTCCTATCTTTTTTATTCACATAGGAAGCTCTTTTCATCTTGATGCACTGTTGATAAACGGACTCATTAAAGAAGCGTTGATTATTACGCTTGTTATGGTTTTTATGCGTCTTTTTGCTTCTTTGGTCTTTCTCAAAGAACTCGGACTTGTAGATACCATTCTTTTTGGACTCTCGCACTCTATGCCGCTGACGCTTCTCATCGCAATGGCAACACTTGCCTATACGGCTAATTCAATAGATAAACTCCATTACTATGCTTTTATTCTCGCGGCTCTGTTTCAGGTAATAAGTGTTATGATTGTCATAAAATTGGTAAATATCTATAAAGCGAAACAAGAGAAAAGGAGTGTGGAATGAGTCGTTCGGTTTTACTGCAACTCTCACGCGATTCTATACAAGAAGTCCTTCAAGCACAAAATTCCATCGACAAACAAGCTCTTTTAAATGAACACCCTTTACTCCATCAAAACATAAAAACAACAACAAATCTTTATATAAATAATGAACTTAGAGGTTCTTACACTAGCACAAAAACACTCTCTTTAGCAGACGCTATAATCATCGGAGCTAAAAAGGCAGCATTCCAAGACAGTACTTTCACGCCGATTTCTACTTCAGAGTACCTTCATTGTGAGCTTGAACTCATACTTGACACCCCTGAAGGGATTATAAGCGAAAAAGACCCTGCCATTTTATCTGATACACGGGATAATGTATAAAGATACAAAGTCCGCACTACAGAAAAAAATTTAGTTTTTTTCTAAGTCATACTTTAGCATAGAAAGTACGGGTTCCAAAGAAAACAACATCTCCTCGGAATCGGTACTTTAGTGCCGACTATTGCTACTTTTTGTCACTCTATGGCATTAATCTTTACAGTTTTTACATCCGCCTTTTATATAACAGGCGATTTCATAACCTTGGTTAAGTCCAAGAGCTATACTGCCACCGCTCTCTTGTGTTATATCCCCCGCGACAAAAAGACCATTAATATTTGTCTCATAATGTTCGTCATATTTGGGTTTTCCATCTGCTTCTTCTATGCCCGAACTTGCTAAAAATGCACTTGGTGTTGTCCCGCCGATAGCATAAATCACTCTGTCAAATGTTTCGGGTTCTATCTCTTTAAAAAGAACTTTCACTCTGCCGTTATCATCTTCAAGACACTCAATATTCATCCCTAAAATCGGTCGCACTTCATTATGTGCAATTGCATTGGCAATATTTCTTTGATTTAAAGGATTTGCACGGCGAAAAGTTTCTCTTCTGTAGCAGATTGCCACTTCATTTCTACCGACTAAGTCCACAGCATACTCTACGGCACTATCACCACCGCCGACAATAAGCACTTTTTCACCGTCTTGACACTCATCAAGCGTATAATTTATTTTCTTTCTAATGCTTGGAGGTATTTTATAGCTTGGTTTATTTGGTTTACCCATACGCCCTATGGTTACGACAACCCGTTTGGCTTTTATACTACTGCCAGCCATATGAACACTGAAATACTCATCCTCTTTTTCTATAGAAGTGACTTCAACCTGTGTTTTTAGCTCAATATTATGATGTTGTATTAGCTCATCAAATAAATCCAATGTCGATTCTTTTGTTCCATCTACAAAGACGATACGACCGTTAAGTTCAACTTTTTGTCCTTTCCATTCAAGGTCGACGCGTTTGTTGTCTTTATAATATTTTCGTATTGTGGAGTTATGATTGACATCTTTTTCTAACACGACAATATCGTCTATACCCTGCAAATAACTCTCAACTGCAGCGGCAAGCCCTGCAGGTCCGGCACCTATAATTGCTAAATTATAAATTTTTTCCATAAAAATCACCTCTTAAATAATCTACATGTAGTGTAACACATTTACGATAATACATGAGAAAACTTCGTCATAAATTTTTGTAGTTTTGGTGCAATAACCATCTGACAATAGCCTTGTGAAGCATTCAGATTATAATAATTTTGATGATACGCCTCAGCTGGATAAACCTCAGGCAGAGAGCTTAGCTCAGTTACAATTTTGTCTGTAAAATCGTGTTGATGTTTTGCTATGGACTCCTCTATCACTCTTTTTTGTTCTTCATCGCCGTAATAAATTACAGAACGGTACTGTGTTCCTTTGTCTGCACCTTGAGCATTGAGTGTTGTCGGGTCATGAATTTCAAAAAATATATCCAAAATTTCACTTAGACTGATAACATCTGCGTCATAAATAATATCGACAATTTCAGCATGCCCAGTAGCCCCCGAGCAAACATTTTCATAAGAAGGATTTGCTCTTGCACCTCCGGCATAACCACTCACTACCGAGAATACGCCTTTGACATTTCTGAAAACTGCTTCTATACACCAAAAACATCCGCCACCCAGTACAATTCGCTCTTTTTTCATTCTTTTTCTCTCTTTTTTAACTCATTATAGAGTTTTTGCATAAAAGGTTTTTGAACATATCCACTTAAACTTTCAAGCTCAGTTTTTTTACCGTTTTTAAAATCAAGCCACATTGAGGTTGTAGAATCGTAAGGCACTTTTCTTGCCGTTTCCAAAGACTTTTGTACCTCATCAAACAGCTCTAACCCCTCACTCTCTTTGGCAAACTCGGCAATTTCTCTTAAAAGCTTTTTTGCTTCATCATAATGTTTTTCATAAATTTCCCCTATTGTTGTATTGTAGTAAGTAGTAAGTGTTGCAAACGCAGCAATGAATATATACTTTTTGTACAACGCTTCTTTAATATTTTGCGGAGTTTTATAACGCAAGGCAGCTTGTGTAAATAACTGTGCAACAGTAGCAACTGCCTCTGCATCTTCTCCACCAAAAAGTGCTGCAAAGACCTTGCCTTTTTTACGAATCACTCCTGGGGCTTCTCTGTGTGCGAGTATATACATACAGGCATCCAAGACTCTACCGTTGCAATATTCTCTAAGCATATCGCCGTTATTGACACCGTTTGAAAAAGAGAGAAGAATCGAGTTTGCATTTATACGATTTTTTAAGGCTTTACATGAAGCCTGTAAGTCATAACTTTTGACGCAAAACATCACTATATCAAAATAGCCCTCTGCCCCCTCAAGTGTGCTTACATGTAAAGGAATACTCCACTGTGTTTCATCTTCTTTGATTGTTATACCCTCTTTTTGAATCGCCTCTAAATGTTTGCCTCGTGCAAAACCCGTTACATGTAACCCACTTTTTGCAAAGGATGCCGCCAAATACCCGCCGACACCGCCCAAACCGACTATTGCTATTTTCATATTTATTTCCTCTTTTTCGATTTTCAACACACAAAGCCCGCACTGCAGAATGGGTTCCGAAAACTTTCTCGGAATCGGTACTTTAGTGCCGACTATTGCTACTTTCATGCCACTCTCAGCCCGCACTAAAGTACGGGTTCCAAAATTTCTCGGAATCGGTACTTTAGTGCCGACTATTGCTACTTTCATGCCACTTTCAGCCCACCCTAAAGGATGGGTTCCAAAATTTCTCGGAACCGGTACTTCAGTGCCGGCTTTTTTACATAACTATTATATAATAGCAAAAATAAAAAAGGAGTCTTATGCCGCGTATTGACAGTGAAAAATTTTATAAAGCCGCACTCAAAAAATACGGTGTATCTTCTTGTGGGCTTCACTGGTCCTCGGGCTCACATCAAAGCATACGATTTGACAAAATATTAGAAATGCTTGAAACAGATTTAGCACAGTGTGTGATTGCCGATGCAGGCTGCGGTTTTGGGGATTTTTACAGATTTTTACAAACCAACGATGTACATGTAAACAAATATATCGGCATAGATTCGCTCCAAGAGATGTGTGACATTGCCCAACAAAGAACATCATGTGAAATTCTTCATGCCGACATAACAAAAGCCAAACTTCCCCTTGCCCATTACTACATTTGCAGTGGTGCTTTAAATATTTTAACCCCTTTTGAGACACAACTTTTTATACGAAACTGCTTTGAATCCTCTCAAAAAGCTTTTATTTTCAATGCCCTGTATGGCGACAAAGAGAGTGATATTTACAACTATATCAACATGCAAACAATCCAATCGCTTGCAAAAAGTTTACATGTAAAGCATATCCGCTTCATTGAGGGCTACCTTGAACATGACATCACGGTAGGATTTTTCAAATAATGTGTGCAATTTTTGGTATCATCGGTGATTATAATGAAAACAAGGCAAAAAATGTCCTTGCTCTTTTGTCACACCGTGGACCTGACTACTGTGGCATTATCCAAAACAGCAGACTCTTTTTCGCCCATCAAAGGCTCTCTATAAGAGACAGTCATCACAGAAGCCATCAGCCAATCAAACACAAAAACATTCTACTCTCTTTTAACGGAGAAATATATAATTTTCAAGAACTCAAACATGAACTTGACTTTGAGTTCCAAACACAAAGTGACAGCGAAGTCATCATTGCTGCCTATTTGAAATGGGGTGTTGATTTTGTCAAGCATTTGCGTGGCATGTTTGCTATTGCCCTCATGGATGGTGATACACTCTATCTTTTTCGTGACAGACTCGGGAAAAAACCGCTTTTTTACCTTGAAGGTTCTAGCTTTGTTTTTGCTTCAGAAATAAAAGCACTCAAGCCTTTTTTATCTACATGTAAACTCAATAACGACGCCCTTTTGTCCTACCTCTCTTTTTTAGCACCCACACCGCCACATACTTTTTATGAAGGCATCAAAAAACTCGCTGCGGGAGAGTATCTCATCTATAAAGACGGACATGTTACATGTAAACGCTATTTTGACCTGCTTGAGGCTCCTGCAAATATGATAAACGACAAATCAGAAGCACTTGAGAGTTTAGAAAAACTTTTAGAAGAATCCATACAGATGCGTTTAAACACCGATGTTCCTATGGCTTCACTACTTTCGGGCGGTATAGACAGTGCCACTATCAACTACTATGCCAAACAACACGGTATGAACTTACAAACCTATACTTTGGGATATAAAGAGTTTGCCAAATATGATGAGCGTGAAAATGCAGCATTGAGTGCTAAGACCTTACATGTAAAGAACAAACAGCTTGCCATAGATGAAAATGACTTTATAAATGCAAGCGACAAAGTGCTTGATACACTTGATGAACCGCTCAATGACCCTGCTGCTGTGCCTCTGTACCTGCTTTTTGAGCGTATTAAAAAAGACGGTTACAAAGTTGTGTTGAGTGGTGAGGGTGCTGATGAGCTTTTCTTGGGCTACAGGCAATATTTTGAATATCTTGACATTGAGGGTGCTGCAAATCTAGCACATAAAAACTGGCTCAAAAAATATTTCCGTGCCAATTTTTCGATGAATCGAGAATGGGAGTGGTATAAACGGATTTTTGATGACACGCTTCTTTTTCGTACGAGCGGTGACAAGTTTACCGACCTGCAAAAGAACCAACTGATGCGTCGTAATGTCAAAGACAATGAAAGTCTGAAATATCTTCAAAGCTACAGAAATCGCTTTGAAGCCTCTACTCACAGTGACGAAAGCATTTGGTACAGCTATATTGACCTCAATATTTTTCAGGCAGAGCATTTCTTAACAAAACTCGACCGTGTCAGCATGGCGCACTCCATAGAATCACGCACCCCGTTTTTAGACCATAAACTTGCATCTTTGGTGTTTAGCATTGATCCAAAATTGCGTTATGAAGAGGGTGTGACAAAGTCACTACTAAAGCAGATTATGGCAAATAAACTTGATGCTAAAATACTCACACGCAAGAAAAAAGGCTTTTCCAATCCTTATATGGAATACCTCATCAACTCTCACAAAATCAATCTTATTCAAGAGGTCAATGCCCAAACAGGCATGTTTCATAAAAAGAAGTTAAACGAATATATAAACACGGCATCAAGAGGGAGTTTTAAGCAGCATGTATGGGGACTTTATGTACTATCGTACTGGATAAAGACGAACCTGCTTTAGTACAAACTGAGAGTGGTAAAAAGTAGCAATAGTCGGCACTGAAGTACCGATTCCGAGGAAAAGGAATAAGCTCTTTGGAACCCGTACTTTAGTGCGGGCTGAGAGTGACAGGAAAATTGCAATAGTCGGCACTGAAGTACCGATTCCGAGGAAAAAGAATAAGCTCTTCGGAACCCGTACTTTAGTGCGGGCTGGGAGTGACAGGAAAATTGCAACAGTCGGCACTGAAGTACCGATTCCGAGGAAAAAGAATAAGCTCTTCGGAACCCGTACTTTAGTGCGGGCTGAGAGTGGCTTTAAAGTTGCAACAGTCGGCACTGAAGTACCGATTCCAAAAAACCACTTCACTTAAATAGAGGAAATTATATATGCTTAAAAAAATAAAAAAATATGCAACAACGAATACCCTTGTCATTTTTGGCATTGTTTTAGGTGTTTTGTTTGGCATCTTTTTTCCAGAACTTGCCCTCAAACAAAAGATGATAGGAACTGCCTTTGTCTATTTTTTAAAAATGCTTGTCGTACCCCTTGTTTTTGCCAGTATTTTTGTTGCCATTCTTGGGCTTGGTTCTATTGAGCACTTAAAACGCATGGGGCTTAAAACCATCGGCTTGTATATTCTAACAACTGCTCTTGCCGTTGTTGCCGCCATCGTTGCCATGAATATTTTTCACATTGGCGAGCATGTCAGCAGCAGCGGGCTTGCTTATGCAAAAGCGACGACACTTGCCCCTTTTTCTTTTGAAAATATGATTTTAAGCTTCATTCCTACAAATATTTTTCATGCTCTTTCTGAGGGAAAAATGATGCAGATTATTATATTTGCCATTCTTTTTGGTGTGGCGTCACTCTATCTGGCACCCAAACAAAAGGAGATACTCGGCACTTTTTTCACGGCAGTCAGCGAAGCCATGCTCAAAATGGCAGAGTGGGTCATACTGCTGACACCTATCGGTGTTTTTTCACTCATCTCTTATGTCATAGCAGAACAAGGCATTGATGTCGTATTTGGACTCTATAAATATGTTTTACTCGTTGTCGGCGTCATTATTTTTCACGCCCTTGTCACCCTGCCTGCGGTACTGCGATTTTTTACAAAAGTAAACCCTTATGCTTACCTCTCAGATGTTCGAGAAGCACCGATTATGGCATTTTCCACGGCATCTTCTGCAGCAACATTACCGGTGAGTATGCGTGTAACGGAGGAAATGGGCGGTATAGATAAAAAAACAGCCTCTTTTGTACTGCCTTTGGGTGCTACGGTTTCTATGGACGGTACGGCGGCATATTTGAGTGTTGCCGTTTTATACATCGCAAATTTGGCCGGAGTTGCTTTGAGCTTGGGTGATCAAATCCTTTTGGGCATTACCGTTGTCGCACTCAGTGTCGGTGTTGCGGCACTACCGAGTGCTTCACTTGTTATGATGGTTATTATATTGAACCAACTTGGACTACCTGTAGAATATATGGCTCTAATTGTAGCCGTGGACAGAATTTTGGATATGTGTCGTACTTCACTCAATGTTACCTCTGATTTAATTGTCACAAAAATTGTAGATGAATTTGAAAAACGACGATAAGCCATATGAATACCTACTCATACTGGCTATGCTACTGTGGGGAGGCGGATGGACTGCACTAAAAATTCTTACCACTGCAATGCCAATGGATGTCGTCATATTTTGGCGTTTTTTTCTGATGAGCCTCTCTTTTTTACCTATACTCTATTTTTTTAAAACACCCATTACACTCACACGAGGCTCACTCAAATATATCCTCGGCAGTTCCTTTTTAAACATCGCTTTTATGGTTTTTTCTTTTTTAGGTATCAAATACGGTCTTGCAGGAGCCGGCAGTGTCATCATTACAACATTTAGCCCCATTATGACCTTTTTACTTGTTGCCGTGCTTTTTAAAAGCGGGCTTTCAACACGGCAATATTTCGGGCTTTTACTCGGGCTTGTCGGTGGCTATATTTTACTGCAGTTGAATGATTTTTCTCTTTTTCTAAACAGTTCAAATATTTACTTTTTACTCAGTGCGCTTATCTGGGCAGGTGTGACCTTGCTTGCGCAGCACTCTCATAAACATATTCATCCAGTGCATTACAGTTTTTTTATTTCCGTTATCGCCACTTTTTTTAGTTTTTTCTATGCCTATGATTCCGATTTAAGTGCCGTATTTACTCAAGGTGTCAAATTTTGGACAGCTTTGATTTATCTTGCTGTTTTAGGGCAAACACTTGCAACAACTATTTTCTTTGTTGCCAGCGGTAAACTCGGCAGTCAGAAAACAAGCTCTTTTATGTTTTTAGTCCCCTTTTTTGCCCTCTCTTGTGCCTGGCTAATTTTAGATGAGCCTATACAGTTACATGTAATCATAGGTGGACTACTCAGCATGATTGCCGTATACTTTATAAACAAAAAATAAATTTGACGATAAAAATAGCCTATTTAATCTAATTTTAACATCAATTAAGATAATATTTCTTATAATTTGAACCAATAAAAGGCTGAAATATGAAAAAAGTACTTATTTTAGGTGGCGGATTTGCCGGAGTTGATGCGGCATCTTATCTTAAAAGAATGGACTATGATGTTACACTTGTAAGTAACCGAGAATATTTTTATATTTATCCTACTTCTATTTGGGTACCCACGCATGAGAGTGAATTCAAAGATGTCTGTGTTGATTTAAACGAGTTGCAACGGGCGCATGGTTTTACACTCATCATTGATGAAGTAGCAGAAATATCAAAAGAAAAAAATAGTGTCACACTTGTAAAGTCAGGTGTCATCAGCGATTATGACTATCTTATTATTGCCATGGGTGCTGCAAAAATGAAAGCACCCGGCATACAAAACACACTCTCAATCTGTGGTGCACCCGAGCAGTCATTGCAAATCAGAGATGCGCTTGATGCACTCATAGAAAAAGGCAGTGGAAAAATTTGCATGGGATTTGGAGGCAATCCAAAAGACAGCTCTGCTGTTCGTGGCGGACCGGGGTTTGAACTGCTCTTTAATGTTCATACTATGTTAAAGAAAAAAGGCATACGAGACAATTTTGAACTCACTTTTTTTGCTCCAATGGCCGAACCTGGAAAACGCATGGGTCCTCAAGCACTTAAAATGATGGATGTTATGTTTAAAAAACTAGGCATTACACAACATTTTGGCAAGAAAATTAAAGAGTTTGAAAAAGATGGTATTGTATTTGAAGATGACACAAAACTTCCATCAGATTTTACCATGTTCATTCCTGCCGGTGACGGACACCAAGTCATCAAAAATTCCGATTTGCCACTGAATGAGGCAGGTTTTATAAAAACAGATGACTATTCATGTGTTGTCAATGAAAACGGTTCAATGAGTAATATTTATGCAATCGGTGATGTTGCTTCACTTGAGGGCTATGATTGGCGTGCCAAACAAGGTCATGTTGCAGAAGTAATGGCAAAAAATACAGCACATAATATTGAGCAAAGAGACAATGGGGGCAGTGACTTTAAAGGCTATAATGAACACTTAAATATTTTATGCGTCATGGATACAGGAAATGGGGCAGCCTTTGTTTACAGAGATGAAAAGCGTGCTTTCATGCTTCCTTTGCCTATTATCGGACACTGGCTAAAAAAAGGATGGGGCATTTACTGCCGCAATTCGAAACTCGGTAAAATACCTAGAATTCCAGGTATGTGAAAATAAGTTATGTAACTATAAGTAACATTTAAAATAATATAAAAATAATATAATTAAATTAGTTTATTAATTTATTTATAAGGAGTACAATACCATATATCTACACGATAATTCAAGATTCAACTATATACTAAAAATTATTAATTTTTTTCGGAACCTAAACTTCAGTTTGGGCTGAGAGAGGCAAAAAAGTTACACTAGCCGGCACTAAAGTACCGGTTCCGAGGAAGTGCAGTTTTTCTCAACCCGGACTTCAGTCTGGGCTGAGAGTGGCAGGAAAGCTACACTAGCTGGCACTAAAGTACCAGTTCCGAGGAAGTGCAGTTTTTCGGAACCCATCCTTTAGGGTGGGCTAAGAATGGCAGGAAAGCTAAAACAGTCGGCACTAAAGTACCGGTTCCGAGAAAGTGCAGTTTTTCGGAACCCATCCTTTAGAGTGGGCTGAGAGTGGCAGGAAAGCTAAAACAGTCGGCACTAAAGTACCGGTTCCCAAAAGAAATAAACTTTAAAACCTAGATTTCAAGTATAAAAATAGTTAAGTTTTGAAAATAGAGGAGGAACCGTATGGCATATAAAAGTTTATCGAAAAAAGATGCTCCAAAAGATATAAAAAACATTGAAAAACAACTCAATGAAAATGATTTTATTGTTTCAAAAACAGATTTAAAAGGTAAAATCATCTACTGTAATGAAATATTTACAGCCATGGCAGGTTACCCTGCTTCAGATTTAATCGGTTCAAATCATAATGTTATTCGCCATCCAGATATGCCAAAATTGGCATTTAAATTACTCTGGGATTTACTTAAAGCAAAAAAAGAGTTTTTTGGCTTTGTGAAAAATCTTTCTTCGGATGGTGGTTTTTATTGGGTATTTGCCTACATTACACCCGACTTTGATACAAACAACAATGTCATTAGTTATACTTCAGTACGAAGAAAACCGACACCCTCTGCTATTCAAGTGATAGCACCTATTTATCAACTACTAGTAGATGCCGAACGAAGTGGAGGAATGGCAGCTTCACAAACAATTTTAAATGATTTTTTAGCAGAAAAAAAACTCTCTTATGACGAATTTGTTATGAACCTTCAAAAAGGGATGACATTATGAATATACTAAATATACTGAAAAACACTCGGGTTCTTGCTCTTTTAACAATCATAGCCATGATGGGGATTTTTTTAATATTAAGTGGTCAGGCTCTTTATGGTGTCATAGGTATTCTTTTAGGAATTGCTTCTTTTTTTATACCGCACAAAAAAAGAAGACGCGCAAATGACCCAATTATAGATAAAATTGAAACTGTCCTACAAGGCGTACAACAAGGAAAATTAGCTAATCGTGTCATCATATACAAAAATGAAACTCGACTTGAAAAAATTGCTTGGAATATTAATAACGCACTTGACCAAATGGAAATCATTTTACGAGAAACTAGAAATACCATCCAAGCAGTCAGTCAAGGAGAAATGTACCGAAGTATGTTCCCATCCGGTTTGCATGGTGAATTTAAAGATACGGCAAATGCCATCCAAAAAGCAATTTCCGCAATGAAAGCAAATGAAAAATACAAACTCATGGGGGTTCTTACTACGGAGTTTTCAAAACTAAACGGTGGCACAAAAACAAATTATGAGCTTATCAGTCATAATATAGACACATCAACCACTGCTTTTGCAAATGCAGCGGCACTTACTGCAAATGCTTCACAAGCAGCAAACCATACTTATGATGCCGTTGAAGCCACCAAAGATGAAGTAGCAAACCTTAACGAACTCGTTTCTAAAACAGTTGATGCGATAGAGCAAATGGATACAAATGTAAACGACATCACCACAGTTGTCAATCTCATTAAAGATATAGCCGACCAAACTAATCTTCTTGCACTGAATGCTGCTATAGAAGCTGCCCGTGCCGGAGAGCACGGTCGTGGTTTTGCCGTTGTTGCAGATGAAGTGCGTAAGCTTGCAGAAAGAACAGGCAAAGCAACCGGAGAGATCAGCATTACCATTCAAAATTTACAACAACAATCAAATGAAATTTCTGAAAATGCCACAAATATGAGTGAAATTGCCCTCAATACAAACGATACGATGGAAAATTTTGCACAGACGATAGATACTTTAAAAACAGATATCCATACGGTTTCACTTGATGCTGGGAAAAATGCTTTTGCCCTCTTTTTAGCAAAATATAAAGTACACCATATCATCTTTAAATCTAATGCTTACTCAGCAGTTGTTAACGGTACAGTCACCGAAGCAATTAAAAAGGACTATAAACATTGTGGCTTTGGTTCTTGGTACTATACACAAGGACAAAAAGTTTTTGCTTCAAACCAAACTTTTCAAAAAATGGAAGCTGTTCATAAAGAGTTTCATGCCCTCATAAACAAAAATCTTGATTGCGCATTGAATGGCGGTTGTATAACTAAAGAAGATCTAAAAGAAGAAATCATCAATAGATTTTTTGAAGCGGAAGTTGCCTCTGGCAAACTCTTTCATCTGATGGATGAGCTTATAGAAGAAGTAGGTGATAGTGTAGATATGAAAGAAGTTCTTTCTTAAGAACTTCGCTCTTTCATTTTTCTTTTTGTTTTCATTTTCCGTTTTGCAAGCTCTCGCATATCTTCTGTGGTGTCACTCTCATCCATAATTTCAACACCTAAAATCGTCTCAACACAGTCTTCGAGGGTTATAATGCCTTCTGTCTGATCATAATTATCTGTCACTAAAAACATATGGTCTTTTTTTGATATAAACAAATCAAGCGCCTTGCTTACAGGAATATTTTCATTGATACTAAACATATCTTTTTTGATTGCAGAGAGTGGGACAGAGTCATCTTCAAGTGCCTGTTGAAAGATTTTTTTTGTCAAAACAAGTCCAGTAACCTCTTCAAAAGAGCTCCCATAAATAGGAATGCGTGAAAATTTAAAAATAGCCGGTTCTGATTTTATGACATCTTTTATTTTCATATCTTTATTCAAAGCAAAAACAACACTTCTAGGAGTTAAAACTTCACTGACTTTTATATTGTCAAGATTTAAAATATTTTCAATAACATCGGATTCTTTTTCATCAATAATCCCCTCATCCTCACTCATAAGCATACTTTCTAAAAGTTCCTCTTTTGTTAAAGAATGTGCATCTTTTTTTCCTTTAGATATTCTGTTTGTTACAGCCAAGGTACTTAAAATAATTGGGTATGTTATCCATATAAATACTCGAATAAAATAGGCTGCAAGCGGTGCGAGTTGTTTCCAGTAGATTGCACCAATTGTTTTTGGAATGATTTCTGATATAAATAAAATTGCAAATGTGAGGACGACAGAAACATATACGACAGCATCATTCCCAAATATTTTTGAAGCCTGCGCTCCGACAGCGGCTGCACCAAGTGTATTGGCTATGGTGTTGAGGATGAGAATAGAAGCTATTGATTTGTTTATATTCTCTTTATGTTGGCGTAATAATTTACCTACAGAGGCTCTCTCTTTTTCTAAAACTGCCACATACGACATATTTACAGAAAGTAAAACCGACTCTAAAACCGAGCATAGAAATGATACTCCCACCGAAAGAAGAAAAAATATTATTAATAATTCCAAGTTTCACACATCCTTTAAAGTAATATATATTTGGCTAAAGCTAAAAAGCTAAAAAAGCCTACAATGTCTGTTATAGTTGTTAAGATTACAGTACTTCCAATGGCAGGATCTATCCCTAAAATTTTTAGTACCAATGGAATCATTGCTCCAAAAAAACCTGCCATCAAAAGATTTATAATCATACTTAAACCAATAACCATCCCTAGTAGCGGTATATGAAACCATATCCATGCTATGATTCCCATTGCAATAGCGAAAAGCAAACCATTCATCAAAGAAATCATTACCTCTTTTTTTATGGTTCTAAAGGCATCCCTATTTGATATTTCGCCAAGTGCTAATTGGCGTACAACAACGGTCAAACTCTGTGTTCCTGCATTGCCTCCCATTGAAGCGACTATCGGCATTAAAACGGCAAGAGCTACCATCGAATTAATGGTATCTGCAAACAAGCCGATAACCAATGAAGCTGCAATCGCTGTTACAAGATTAATTCCAAGCCAAGTAGCGCGTTTTTTTGCTGCTTTTAGTACATCTTCATCTTCTTCAGCTTCATCATCAACACCAGCAAGATTATACATCTGTTCTGTTGCATGTTCGTTAATAATATCATAAATATCGTCAGATGTAATACGGCCTACCAAAATTCCTGCATCATTTACTACAGGCATAACAGACAAATCGTACTCTTTGAAGTAATTTACTACCGCTTTTATATCTTCGGAATCTTTAGCTACTTTTGGCTCGAAGGAATCTTCACTTGTCTCTATATTTTCTCTCAATGTTTTTGAAAAATCAAAAATAAGTAAATCATCCAAACCTACAGTATATAAAAGTTTGTTATTTTTATCGACTATAAAAAGATTTTGAACATTCTCAAGTTCATTCTCTTTTCTAAGATGTGCAAATCTTTTTATAACATTTTGAACTATTTCATCTTCATTTGCCGTAAAAACTTCAAGCTGCATGTATGCACCGGCTTGGTCTTCATCGTACTTTTTGAGTTTTGAAATTTCTTGCTTATCTTCAGCATCAAGCGTATTGAAAACTTTAGATGCCACATGTTCATCAACATCTTCAAGTTCTTGCATAAATTCCAATTGGTCATCTGATTCCAGTTCACTTACTGCGTGTGAGAGTTCATCGACACTCAGATTTTCTACGACATCATCAAAATATCTGTCAGGCAAAGCAAGTGCTACATCACCTACTAAATCATTCGGAACAAGTTTAATTGCCTCACTAAAATCCTTATCATTCAGCCCTTTTAAAATTTTTGCAATCTCCGCCGGATGTATCTCGCTTGCATTATGTGATTGTAAATATTTATTTAATTTTTTCATTTATACTCTTGTGTGTATTTAAAAGTCATATATAAAGCTTGTTTTTTGTGCGAAATCGTACTTTTGTACACCAATAGCTGGTTTTGTATCTTGATTGTATGTAATCTCAAAATTTATCGACAACTGCCGATAAATTTTCACTTTCAATTGTACTGAATTTGATGAAATATAGTCAGAAAAAGAGTTTATCTTTGGCTGATAATAGCCAATATAGGAGATGTTAGCACTTTGTGAAAAATCTTTTTTATATGCAATATAACAATTCAATCGGATGTTGTCTTCTGTTGGGTCAATACTGCTTGTATAAACAATATGTTCACCCAAACCACCAAAACCAAAATAAACACTCCCGTATTTTTGTATTTTTGCATGGTATCGTAGTCCAATTCCATTTAAAATTCTTTTTTGAATCTTTGTAAATTTATCTGTTTGGTACTGCATAAAAGCTTCCCAATTGAGATCTTTTTTATACATAGTATGAATATATCTTACATGTATATAAGCTTTGTTTGTATTTGTTGCACCCGACGCTTTGGCATAACTAAAAGAGACATCCGTCCATGCAACATAACTTTTATTGTTATCATATAGCAGTCTTGTCCCTGCACTATATGTATCACTGTCGGTATTACCCCTTTTTGTTTCAAAAGAACCTTTAACACTCCCGCTCAAACCAGGATATGCACCTATGTCAACTGGGGCAATGGTAATTACCGCCTGTGCACTTACTATACTCATAATGAATAAAATCAGAAATTTCATTAATACCCTTATTTTTATAACAGTGTAATCATATAGCCACCGGCAATATGATTAAGTTTGTAACTGTAATATCCATCTAGCTCTATAACAACTCTATAGTAACCTTTGTGTGTTCCAATGCGTATTTTTGTAAATAATGACTTCTTGTATCCATTTTTCACAAAACTGCCTATATCTGTTTGGCGTCGAAAATCACATACTATTCTATGAGGTTTCACAAGTAAAAAATTTCTGAGCAGTTTATCTTTTGTTATTATCTTGAGCTCATTTTTATTTACATAAAATGATATAAACTTCAATGCTGCAATTTTTTTGTAATTCACTTTTTTAGAAGGTACCTTAGTCATTACTTCATTATAATTTTGTGAAATAAAAATAGGCAAATGCCAATCTATCCTATTTTGAATCAATACTTTTTTATTCGCAACAGAACCGTCTAAATTTTTATAAGTCACCGTTACGCTTTCAATAATTCTTGCAGTTGAAGGCAGTGTAGCTGTTGCTCTTTTTAATCGGGGCAAAGTATCCACTTGATTTGAAGTATAAGGAATATCCTGAGCAGAGTTTACCGGGAAAAATGGATTTTCTCTTGCTTGAAGCAGTAAAGAATAGAAACAAATCAATACTAAAACTTTTATCATATTAATAAACCCTGTTTTTTTACGAACATTATAGCAAATTTATATGGTTATTGTGCAGAAATTTCTTTGAGTTCAAAATACTCACGCTGAAGCCCGGCATTTTCTTTTTTTAGATGAACAACTTCATCCTGAAGATAATTTTCATACTCTTGAAGTCCAAAAAGCACTTCAAGAGAGTTCGTTCCATACAGTAATACACCAAGGTAAATCCCAAGCAGTATAACAAGCACAAACAGAAGAAAAAACTTTTTTAAAGAGAGCCCTAAATATTTTTGGGTAATCGTTTGTGATGTATCAATTTCCTCAAAAAGTTCTTCTTTGTTCATGCAAGACCTAGTTAAAAAGTGCCAAACCTAAATACTCACCATAAACTATTTCATTTTCAATTTCTAGTAAACGATTGTATTTAGCGGTTCGCTCACCTCGAGCAGTTGAGCCTGTTTTAATTTGACCACAGTTAAGCGCAGTTGCAAAATCTGCTATAAAAGCATCTTCACTCTCACCTGAACGGTGACTCATTACACAGGTATAGCCATTTCTTTGTGCAAGACGCACTGTCAGCATTGTTTCACTTACAGAACCGATTTGATTTGGTTTGATTAATATAGAGTTTGCTATATTTCTACTGATACCTTCATTAAGTATGCTCGCATTTGTTACAAATAAATCATCACCGACAATTTGGATTTTATCACCCAATCTTTCTGTCATAAGTTTAAATCCGTCCCAGTCATCTTCACTCAAACCATCTTCAATAGATACAATAGGATACTTAGCACATAAATTTTCGTAATAAGCTACAAGTTCTTCACTGTTAAGCGTACGCCCTTCAGATTCAAGTCGGTAGCCACCTTCCGTCACAATTTCGCTTGCCGCAACATCAAGAGCTATAGCAATCTGCTCTCCTGGGATATATCCGGCTTTTTCGATTGCTTCCATTATGACTTGAATCGGTTCTTCATTGGATGAAAGATTTGGTGCGAAACCACCCTCATCTCCTAGTGATGTAGAGTGACCTTTTTCTCCAAGAATAGATTTAAGATTATGATAGACTTCAGATGCAGCACGAAGAGATGTTGCAAAATCTTCAAAACCAACAGGCACAATCATATATTCTTGAAAGTCCACATTATTGTCAGCGTGGCTTCCGCCATTGATGATATTGAGCATAGGTGTCGGCATAACCATTGCATTCGCACCACCTAAGTAACGGTACAATGGAATGCCAAGACTTTTTGCTGCCACACGCGCGACAGCCATAGAAACACCCAGTACGGCATTCGCACCAAGATTACCATAGTTTTGTGTCCCATCAAGTTCTTTCATAGTAGCATCAATTACAGCCTGATTAAATGGACTCATGCCTATCAGTACATCAGAAATTTGAGAATTTACATTTTCAACTGCTTGCAAAACACCTTTGCCCATATAGCGTTTTCCGCCGTCGCGTAATTCTAAGGCTTCTCGTTTTCCTGTACTCGCACCTGAGGGAACAATCGCACTCGCACTTGTTCCATCACTTAATTGTACTGTAGCCTTTACCGTCGGATTTCCACGAGAATCCATTACTTCTATTGCACTTATATCATCAATAAACATCTCTCTTACCTTCTTAAAAAAATTAAATCTCAAAGACTTCTTATGCGTCAGTATCTGCTATTTCAGAAGTATCCATCGTCATAAGAGAGCTTATTCCCATTGCTTGCTTAATCTTGTCTTCAATCTCTGCTGCGAGTTTTGGATCTTCTTTAAACTTCGCCTTTACATTTTCGCGACCTTGACCAAGTTTCGTTTCTTCATATGAAAACCACGAACCACTTTTGTCTACAATATCAAGTTTTACACCATAATCAACAAGCTCACCTTCTTTGGAGATTCCTTCACCGAACATTATATCAAATTCTGCCTGACGAAAAGGAGGCGCTACTTTATTTTTTATAACTTTTGCTTTAACTCTGTTTCCGATTTGACTTTCACCTTGCTTCAATGATGCAATGCGACGGATATCAATACGCACAGAAGCATAAAATTTCAATGCATTTCCGCCTGTTGTCGTCTCAGGAGAACCATAGCCCATCATTCCAATTTTCATACGAATCTGATTAATAAAAATAATCGTACAATTCATTTTACTCAAAACACCTGTGAGCTTTCTCAGCGCTTTAGACATCAAGCGCGCTTGAACACCGACCTGCTGGTCAGTCATTTCACCCTCTAGCTCTACTTTTGGTGTCAGTGCAGCAACGGAATCTATGACGATTAAATCAATAGCACCACTTCTAGCAATCGTTTCAACTATATCTAATGCTTGCTCGCCGTAATCTGGCTGAGAAACTAAAAGATTTTCAATATCTACACCAAGATTTTTTGCATATACTACATCAAGCGCATGCTCTGCATCTATAAAAGCACATACACCACCGTTTTTTTGACACTCTGCCGTAATTTGCAATGCTAAGGTTGTTTTGCCAGAACTCTCCGGTCCATATATCTCGACAACTCTCCCTTGTGGCACACCACCTATTCCTAGTGCCAAATCTAGCCCTAGAGAACCTGTACTTATTGACTGTATTGGTACAATATCTTTGTCGCCAAGGCGCATTAATGCGCCTTTTCCGAAAGCTTTATCTATCTGCTTCATTGCCAAGTCTAATGATTTTTGTTTGTTTGCATCCATTTTGGACTCACTTATTATGAAATTTAGACTTATTTTATGTAAATTTTATAAATCAGATTAAAATTATGTCATTTTGCCATATTTCTAATTAAATTCTTTTTA
>JALSKR010000234.1 GCA_026988735.1 Sulfurimonas sp. | reverse complement strand
TCTTTGGAATACTGCATCATAAGAGAAAAAGACAAAAATACAATGACAAGAACCCCGACTGTGGCAATGATAAAAATAGAAACAGCAACTTTGGTCGATAAACTAATGCGCATAGGTACTGTCTTTGAGAATTTGTTGTGTAAGTTTGTTTGTTGCTTCTAGTACACTAAAAACATCTGAGGGTGTTTTGTCTTTTGTTTCTTTTTGTGAGAGTGCTGGCGTGTGTGCTTGTATATTATAATAAACACGCAGTTCTGAAACAGTTCCGCTAATGAGACGCAAGGCATTATAGACTGAGTTTGGTGTGATTATTTTGTCACGCGGAATGGCAAGCGTTGCGGAGTTGATATTGCCTCTTTTTTTGATTTTTGTAAGTGTCTGCATAAGTTGCAGGCTTTGCATAAATACATCATAAGGAGCTTTTGATTCATACTTAAGTAAAGGAGACAGCATCTTTTTGTTCGTTAAATGATAACTGATTGTCTGGATATTTTTGTAGAGTTTGACAGCAAGAGTATAGGTCTCATTTGGAGTATACTCCTGGTTTAAAATTGTGTCAAGTTCATACGATATTTTCCATAAAACATTATAAACATCAGAAGGAGTTTTGTCCTGATAGATTTTTTTCTCCAGATAGTTTCTGTAGGAGATAAAGTTATAGTTATATTTTTTTGCATTGTAAATAAGGTTGATTTCATCATCAAGCCGTAAAATAAGTTCATATACTTCACTCGGTGTTATTTTTGTATTTGGTGCATCAGGAATTTGTGAGGGGTAAAAACCTTCGAGTGATTTTAATTTTGCTATTTTTTCCAAATCTTCAAGCCCTTTTACATAGACATAAATAGGTTCGAGTCCATATACATACGGCACTTTTTTTGCTTTGAGCTGGATGCCTCTTCTCTCTTTGATACGCATAATTTTATGCAAAATATATTCACTCAGAGCATACACCTCATTGGGTGTTTTTATGAGTGATGTTTGTGGATACTGATTGAGTGGACGAGTAAAATCAAAAGTAGGCAGAAGCGCTTTTGCATACTCAAGATTTTGAACAACATCTGAGGGCGTTTTTTTGGTTTGGACCTTTTTTGGCGGAAAACTTCTCTCTATTCCCAAACGACGGGAGAGTCTGTTAAGTTCTGCTTTGACTGTTTGGAGCGAATCATACACTTCTGTGGGAGAGATGACTTTGTGCTTGGTTTCTGGAACAGGTACGGGTGTCATCCAGAGCTTTTTTTCAACTTTACTTATCTTTTTTATCAAATCTATTGAGGCATAAAGAGCATGGTTCGGATGAAGATTTGGTCGTTTTGGCGGCATTTTCACATCTGCATACTCTCTTTGAGAAGAGCGTAAAAACTGAATGCGTTCAAGTATCTGTTGTGATTGAATGTAAACATCACTCGGGGTAAATCCCTGTCCAAGTAAGTCATCAAGTCCGAGAGAGACAGTCCAAAGTACCTGATAAACGTCACTGGGTGTTTTGCCTGTGTATTGTTTGTAGTCAAAGTGCTTGTTCTGGTTTTTTAGCAGATAGTGTATTTCCTCTTTTAGGCGGATAACATTGTTGTATACATCCTGTGGGGTAATCTTTCTTGGAGGAACAGGAGGAATTGTAATGGGACCGAAGTTGTTTATTTCTCGGTATTTGTTTACTTTTGTCAATACCTCAAGTGTTTTTTGAATAACATGTCGTGGCAGTTTGTTATGTTGTTGCTCAACCTCTTTAAGTGGTTGTGTAATACCGTTTTCTTTACGCAACTCTTCAATCATCTTTTTGAGCACTATAGACTGTGAATAGACATCAGAAGGTGTCTTTTCTTGAGCCCGTAGTGTAAGAAAGTTTAAAAGCAGTAGTAATAGTATAAATATTTTTTTCATTGAAATTTCCCTTTTGTAAATTATACAAAACAGTCTCTGAATTTGTATTAATTTTGTTACAATTGTGTATGCAAATACGAGAAATGACACTAAAAGAGCTTTATACTGTTTATGATGTAGTAAAACAGCTTCGTTGTGATTTGAGCTATGAAGCGTTTGAAGATTTGATTTACGATATGCGACATATGGAGTATAAAATGTTTGGCATACTCGAAAAAGGTGAGCTGGTTTGTTACAGCGGTGTTGCTGTGCAGACAAATCTGTACCATAAAAGACATCTGTATATTTTTGATTTGGTTACGGATGAAAAATACCGCTCGCAAGGGTACGGTAAAATGATGCTGGAGTATCTGTATGATTATGCCAAAACCGCTGCCTGCGAAAATCTTGTGCTCTCATCCGGATTACAACGAGAAAAAGCACACGACTTTTATGAAAAATCAGGATTTGAAAAAAAGAGTTATCTTTTTGTAAAAAGTGTGTAGTATTATTTTGCGCAACACTTTTTATATTTTTTGCCGCTGCCACAGGGACAGCTGAGATTTCTTTCTACTTTGGCGTTATACAGGGTTCCGTCTGCATATTTCCATTCTCCCTCTTCTTGTATAAAATTGCTTTTTTCATGTAAAACTTGTATGCCCTCGTTATCACGATAATAGGCTTTAAATTCTACTGTATTATCCTTTACATGTAACACATCAAGTCTGAGCCACTCCACAGAGTTTGAAAATTCTTCTATAAGTGCTATGTCATCTGCATAACGGTTCTCTTTTGCACTGCTGTAAACAAGATACTCACCGTTTGCTAAAACATAGGCACTGTAACGGCTGCGCATCAACTCTTCAGGGTTTTTTGCCTGTTTTTGTTTTGTAATAATCGGTTCGCAACACTCACTAAAATCTAAATCATTCCCACAAATACACATACACATCCGTTTTTTAGATAGAATTATACTATATAATTTAT
>JALSKR010000233.1 GCA_026988735.1 Sulfurimonas sp. | reverse complement strand
CTCTTTTTTAACTTCGACAATCAGTTATGATTTAAATGTGAAAATTGCCCAAAATTTTGCAGCACCGACCATTAATATTATCAAAGCAGACAAAAGTACGGTAAAAGAGATTTATGAAAATGTTTTGATTGAAAATGAGTATTTGACCTCTGAGGGGTGTACCCATTTTGCCACATTTGTCAATAGAGTTGATGATGAAAAATATGCCCAACTGCGCACAATGCTGCAAAATGTTCCGTATACTGTCTATCTGTTAAAAGAGGTCAAAGAGCTGAATCTGCCTACTATTGATGATGTGCTTGATGCGCTTGGAGCAAAAGAGGTTATGTTGACTGAATACGATCATGCGAGAATTATAAAAAATGTGAAGGTTGCGGCACTCACTCTGGATAATTTTTTAGAGCAGATTGAAGAAGAAGATTTGGTTATTGTTCCTGCAGACAGATCAGACATAATTTTAGGGCTTTTTGGTGCTTTGCACTCTTCGGGTTATCCAAACATCAGTGCAATCATTTTCCCTTTTAGTATGAAGCTCAACAAAAACATTGAAAAACTCATAGAGGGACTTAACAGTTTTAAAGTGCCTATTCTTTCTGTAGATACTGACACATATGAAACGGCAAAAAACATCATGAACGTCCACTCAAGACTGCGTGTAAATTCTGAGAGAAAAATTGCTTTGGCTCTGGGGCTTTTTAACAACAGTGTTGCTATAAAAAATATAGAAGAAAAAATTGCAAAAACCTATAGTGATATTATGACACCGCAGATGTTTGAGTATAAAATTTTCTATATGGCTTCACAAAATAAAAAAACAATAGTATTGCCAGAATCTGGGGATGAGAGGATTTTAAGAGCTGCTGAAATTATTTTACGAAGAGATGTGGCAAATATTATTTTCATAGGCGACGAACAAGAGATACAAGGACACTACAAACGACTTGGACTGGACTTGTCAAAAGCAGGCATTGTAAATCATTTGACATCTTCTTACAAAGATGAGTTCAGCAGCATATTTTATGAACTGAGAAAACACAAAGGTGTAACAAAAGAGGCTGCAAGTGATGCGATGTTACATGTAAACTATTTTGCAACGATGATGGTCTATCTTGGATATGCCGATGGGATGGTCAGCGGTGCAATTCATGCTACGGCAGAAACTATCAGACCGGCTCTGCAAATCATAAAAACAAAACCCGGTTTTTCTGTTGTCTCAAGTCTGTTTTTCATGTGTTTGAAAACAAAAGTATTGGTATATGGAGACTGTGCACTCAATCAAGACCCGGATGCACAAACACTTGCCCAAATTGCCATCGCTTCTGCGCAGAGTGCCAAAATGTTTGGCATTGAGCCAAAAGTTGCAATGCTCTCTTACGCAACGGGAGAGAGTGGGAAAGGCTCAGATGTGGATAAAGTAAGGCAAGCAACAAAAATAGTGCAGCAAAAAAAACCGGATTTGCTTGTTGAAGGTCCTATCCAGTATGATGCAGCTATTGACAAAGAGGTGGCAAAAATCAAGCTTCCAAACTCAAAAGTGGCAGGAGAGGCAACAGTGTTCATTTTTCCGGATTTAAACACAGGCAACAATACCTACAAGGCGGTGCAGCGTTCAAGCGGTGCGATTGCGATTGGACCGATACTGCAGGGACTCAAAAAGCCGGTAAATGATTTAAGTAGAGGCTGTCTTGTCGAAGATATAGTCAATACCATAGCAATTACAGCGATACAGGCAGGAGAAGAGTCATGAAAATTGCCGTGATAAACTCCGGTAGCTCTTCATTGAAATTTAAGTTGTTTGATGTGCAAAGAATGCAGCTTCTTTTAGATGAAACAGTAGATCATATAGGCGAACAAAATTCATCTGTACACAATCATCATGAGGCTATAGAGAGTTTACATGTAAACTTTAATGAGATTGATGCAGTAGGGCACAGAGTTGTTCATGGCGGCGAAAGGTTTGTTGATTCTGTGTTTATTGATGATGCGGTAATAGAAGCGATTGCTGATTTGATTCCCTTGGCGCCACTGCATAACGGAGCAAACCTTGAAGGTATAAAAGTAGTACGACAATATGCACCAAATATTCCTCAAATAGCTGTTTTTGATACAGCTTTTCATGCAACGCTCAAAAAAGAGGCATTCCTTTATGCTCTGCCGTATGAGATGTATGAAAAATATCAAATCCGCCGTTACGGTTTTCATGGAACTTCGCATGCTTACCTGTTACAAAAGGCTGCAGCAATGCTTGGAAAAAATGTACAAGATACAAATATCATTACTTTGCATCTTGGAAACGGAGCAAGTGCCTGTGCCATTAAAAAAGGTAAAAGTATTGATACCTCTATGGGATTTACCCCGCTTGAAGGGCTTGTGATGGGAACAAGATGCGGTGATATTGACCCGGCTATAGTTTTATATATGCAAAAGGTTTTACATGTAAGCGCCACAGAGGCAGATGAAATACTCAATAAAAAATCGGGTTTACTTGGTTTGTGCGGTGATAATGATGTGCGAAACATAGAACAACGCAGTGATGAGTCAGGAAAATTGGCACTTGATATTATGCTCCGACGGATTCAAAAATATATAGGAGCCTATATGGTCTTGCTTGAAGATGTTGATGCCATTGTGTTTAGTGGTGGTATAGGAGAAAATTCCCAAAGAGTTCGAGAAGCTGTAATGAATAACAAAATACTTAAAAAAATAAAATCATTGGTTATAAAAACAGATGAAGAGTTGCAAATTGTAAATGAATGTTTGGAAGTTTTAAAAAGATAGAAAAATTATACAGGCATAAAAGCCTGCATAAAGGGTGTGAAGTTAACTACTAAAGTGGAGTTACGTTCTCAGCCTGTGGGCCTTTTTGACCTTCACCAACTTCGAAAGTTACTCTTTGACCTTCAGCAAGTGAAACACGTCCACCACCGTTGTTGTTAACTTGACGGAAATGTACGAATACATCTTTTCCACCATTATCTTGTTCTATGAAACCATAACCTTTTTCGTCGTTAAACCATTTAACTTTACCGTCTTGTAATTCTGCCATTGTATAGCCTTGTCTTATAAATTTGTCAAAAAATTGGGAGAGTCTTTAGAGAGGTTTTAACACATAGATCAAAAATCACACTAAAGATGAATTCACGCCTCATCTTTCACTTGGCAACAGTATATCAGCTTTTTTAAAAATAACCAAATAAATTTGTAAATTTACAAAAATTCTTTTTATTCGTTAACCATTTCCTTGAAATTTTACAGAAAAAACCGATAATGTTATAAAGAACTGTAGGAGAAAAGATATGGACGTATCTTTAAAAAGTGCAATAAAAAACCTTTATACAAAAAAACTTTCACAAGATGAAGTCAAAGCAATAAAAAAAGAGATAGCACAAAACGTCAAAGAGATAGCTTTACATGCAAACGAGCAGTCCAATAGCGTGGATGATACTATCAGTAAACTTGTTTCAAATTTTCAGGATTTTCAAAAATTTTTAGAAAGTGTCGGTTATGACGGAAAAAAATCCATAAATGAGTTATCAAAAGAGGATGCAGAACGTATACTTCAAGAGATGTTTGAAAAAGTTGATTATAAAAAACTCGATATAAAAACATAGATAAAGAAGCAAGACTTAATTAAGATTTTTGTAAAATTCTTGCAATCATTATATAAGGTTTTACAATTGAGCATCTACAGAGAATATGATATACGCGGAATATATGAAAAAGAGCTAAATGAAGAGAGTGTTACAAAAATAGGGTATGCATTAGCAGATAAAATTGACGGCGAATATGTTGCAGTAGGGTATGATGCAAGAAGCCATTCACCGATTCTTTTTGAGTATCTTGTTGCAGGGCTCAATGCCGGTGGGAAAAAAGTTTTAGATATGGGGCTTGTTCCGACGCCTGTGAATTATTTTACAAATTATCAGGAGTGGGACGGTATCACACCCTCAGCTTCTGTGATGATAACAGGTTCTCATAATCCGAGTGAATATAACGGTTTTAAAATCACAGTGGACAAAGCACCGTTTTTTGGAGAAGATATTTATGCGCTCGGGCGTGAGTGTGAGACGATGCAAATGCCGCCAAAAGTACCAAGAGATGTGAAGAAAATCAAGGCGAAAGAAAAATATATAGAGTTTATGGTCAATGCGTTTGAACACCTCAAAGGCATGGATACAAAAATAGTATATGACTGTGGAAACGGTGTGGCAGGCGTTGTTCTTCCAGAGATATTTGAAAAACTCGGTTTACATGTAAAGGGTATATATGTTGAGCCTGACGGAACTTTTCCGAACCATCATCCCGACCCTTCGGTAGAAGAGAATTTACAAGATGTGAAAGAGCTGCTTGAAAAAGAGGGTGACATTGCATTTGCGTATGACGGCGATGCTGACCGTATAGCGGTGCTTACACATAAAAACAATATCAAAGGCGATATGATGGCACTTTTATATGCCATGAAAATGGACAAGCCGACAGTTGTGGGTGAAGTGAAATGTTCACAGGTGATGTATGATGAGCTGGAGCGTCGCGGTGCCAAAGCTGTCATGTATAAGACAGGGCATTCAAATCTCAAAGTGAAAATGAAAGAGATCAAGGCAGATTTGGCATGTGAAGTAAGCGGACATGTCTTTTTTAAAAATCGTTATTTCGGATATGATGATGCCATTTATGCAACACTAAGAATGTTAGAACTTATAAAAGACGGTATAGATTTGGATGTAGAACTTGCAAAGCTGCCGAAAGTTTATTCTACTGAAGAAATCAAGGTAGAAACTACAGAAGAAGAGAAATTTAAAATCATAGATAAAGTAAAAGAACTGCTGCAAAATCCGCCTGCTGATTTTCCGACTGTAAAAGATATTATAGATGTTGATGGTGTTCGCATCAATTTTGAAAAGGGCTGGGGACTGGTACGTGCAAGTAATACGACACCGATTCTAGTGACACGCTTTGAATCTACGGACAAAGCAGAAGCACTGCGTTATGAAAATGCCATTAATGATTTAATTCGTCTGGCAAAAGAAAATATATAATTTATATATATAATAAAGATTAGTTAAACTTAATTAGGTAGAATTCCTTTAAAAATGACGGAGTTTTCCCTATGCTTTACTATATAATGCTTTTTCTTGCTTTTTTATACTTTAAAATTGCCCGTGTGTATAAAAAAGAGGAAAAACCAAATCTCAATATGAATATTCAAAATACTCTTGTTTTTGTAGCAATTGTGGCCTTGCTTGTATATGGTTTTACCCATAAAACATGGTACATTGTTTTAGCCGTTTCTTATCTTTTTCTTATTCTTGCTTCTCTCATGGTCTCTGCTGTCCAAGTCGGTGTGTTTATAGAAGGAAAGCCTTTTGTAAAACTCAGTCATTTATATGGGTTTTTGGCACCGATTGGAATGCTTCTTTGGTTTACTGATATATATTTATGGGGCGTTTAATTATGCCTTCTTACTTAACAGTGAACTTTTGTTATAATACTTTATTGATTATATTAAGGAAATTTCGATGAAAACTCATACACTTTTAATGCCTCTGGATATGCACCTGCACCTTCGTGACGGGGTAATGCTTGAAAATGTGGCACCCTTGACCGCATATAGCTACAGTGGGGCTATTGTAATGCCCAATCTTGTTCCACCTGTAGAAACAAGAGAAGATCTTTTGGCATACAGAGAACGGATTATGGCGGCTGTGCCGAATGATTATTTTGAACCGTATATGACACTCTTTTATAAAAACTATGATAAAGCATTTTTAGAAAGTATAGTGGATGAAATAACGGCTGTTAAGCTCTACCCTGCAGGAATAACTACCAATTCAGAAGGTGGTGTGAGCTCTTTTGATATCGAAGAGATGCGCACTACTTTGGAGACTATGAGCAACTTGGGTATTCCTTTGTGTGTGCATGGTGAGACAGATGGCTTTGTGATGGACAGAGAAGCTGAGTTTATGAGTATTTATGAGCTTTTGGCACAGAATTTTCCTGATTTAAAGATTATAATGGAGCACATTACAACCAAAGAAGCCGTTGCAATGTTGGATAAATATCCGAATCTCTATGCGACAATTACGGTGCATCATCTGCTTTTAACCCTTGATGATGTTATCGGCGGATTGATGCGTCCGCATCTTTTTTGTAAACCGATTGCAAAAAGACCGGAGGATTTGGATGCACTTTTAAGTGTAGCGCTTGAAGCACATCCGAAAGTGATGTTTGGTTCAGATTCTGCACCGCATCCACAGCATAAAAAAGAGTCTTGCGGTTGTGCCGCTGGTATTTTTACCGCACCGATTTCTTTGCAACTGCTTGCAGAAATTTTTGATCAGTTCGACAAGCTTGAAAATCTGCAGGCTTTTGTCAGTGACAATGCACAGAATATTTATGGAATCTGTCCTGAATTTAAAGAAGTGACCTTGGAGAAACGGCCGTTTTTGGTGCCTGAAAATTATTCGGGTGTTGTACCTATGTTTGCCGGTGAAGAAATTGGGTGGGCTATAGAGAGTGTCGATTAAAATACTCCTGCTTGAAGATGATTTGCTTTTTGCAGAGACATTAGTTGATTTGCTTGAAGAAGAGGGATACGAAGTGCTTCATTATCCAAACGGGCAGAATGCTCTTGACGCGACCTATGATACAAAATTTGATATCTACCTTTTAGATATCAATGTGCCTCTTATAGACGGTATTT
>JALSKR010000232.1 GCA_026988735.1 Sulfurimonas sp. | reverse complement strand
ACACATCAATCCACTCGCCCCGGCACCCAAAATAATCACATCATAATATTTCATAGGCTAATTATACGGTATAATTGCACAAATATATCGTAATTTAAAAATAATTTTGATTTTATCTTCGGAACCCGTACTTTAGTGCCAATGCCATTAAGGTAAGAAAATTAATGCTTTCTCGGAACCGGTACTTCAGTGCCGGCTGAAAGTGGCAAGACTATTGCAACAGCCGGCACTGAAGTACCGGTTCCAAAAAAATGCTTAACTTAATGGCAGCGGTACTTTAGTGCGAGCTCCAAGAAAGCCACTTAGAAAATTAATTTTAAATTGCCATGAAGCAAATACAATACAAAGAAGAGATATGAGCAACAAACTCCACATAGTTTCACTCGGATGTACCAAAAACCTGGTCGATACAGAAGTGATGATGGGAAAACTACAAAACTTTAAACTCACAGACAATAATGAAGAGGCGGATGTCATCATTGTCAATACCTGCGGCTTTATTGACGCAGCAAAAGAAGAGTCTCTCAATACAGTCCTTTCACTCCATGATGCAAGAAAAGAGGATTCTGTGCTTGTAATGGCAGGATGCCTGAGTGAGCGTTATCAAGAAGAGTTGATGGAGCAGATTCCTGAGGTGGACATCTTTACCGGTGTCGGTGATTATGACAAAATTGATGAGCTTTTGGTTGAGAAAAAAAGCCGTTTTTCTAATGAAGTATTTTTAATTGACGGTGCTGAGCGTGTTGTAACTGGTTCAAGCTATCATGCCTACATTAAACTCTCAGAAGGATGTAACCAGACATGCAGTTTTTGTGCCATTCCCTCTTTTAAAGGAAAATTGCACTCACGTGACTTGGACTCCATAGCAAAAGAGGTTGAAGGACTTGTAAAAAAAGGCTACTGGGATTTTTCGTTTGTTTCTCAGGATTCAAGTTCTTACCTGCGTGACCAAAATATCAAAGACGGGCTTTCTCTTTTGATTCAGAGAATTGAGCTGATTGAAGGTGTCCAATCGGCAAGAATTCTCTACCTTTATCCATCAACTACGAACATGAAGCTACTGCAAAATATTGGAAAAAGTAAAGTTTTCCACAACTATTTTGATATGCCTATTCAACACATTAACGATGATATGCTGCGTATTATGAAACGCGGTTTTGGCAAAGAAAAAACAATAGAACTGTTAAACTATATGCGAAGCCTGCCTGACTCTTTTGTGCGTACAAGTTTCATCGTAGGGCATCCGCATGAAACAGAGGAGATGTTTGACGAAATGTGTGAATTTGCCGCAAATTTCGGTTTTGACCGCATTAATGTTTTTTCTTACTCTGATGAAGAGACAACTTCTGCCTATGATATGGAAGATAAAATTTCCGATGAAGTAAAAGCTGAGCGCGCGCAGATTCTTGGTGATATAGCGGCAGAATGCACACAAAAATCACTTCTAAATGAAGTAGGAAAAACACGCCAGATTGTCATAGACGGTGAAAGTGATGAGCATGAATATCTTTTAAGTGCAAGAGAGCTTATCTGGGCACCGGAGATTGACGGTGAAATTTATGTCAATAACAGAACAGTAGATGAAGATTTGGAATTTGGCAAAATTTATCCGGCTAAAATTACCGAGCTTGTCGGAAACATTCTTACAGCAATCGTAGACAATGCTCAAAAGCAAGACTAAAGAAGAGTTACAAACAAGTAAAAACCTACTGGCATTTTCTGCCGGAGGGGATTCTACTGCCCTGCTCTTTCTTCTTTTGCAAAACAACATTTCCTTTGATATTGCCATTATTGATTATGGCATAAGAGAGCAAAGCAAAGAAGAAGTTGCCTATGCAAAAGCTCTGGCAAAAGAGTATGACTTTACATGTAACGTATATCAGGCACAAAAAATTACAAACAATTTTGAAGCTACTGCCAGAAAAATCCGCTATGATTTTTTTGAATCCCTTATACAAAAATACCATTACGATACCCTGCTCACTGCCCATCATCTTGGAGACCGATTTGAATGGATGCTTATGCAGTTTTGCAAAGGTGCCGGTTGTGTGGAACTTGCGGGTATGCGTGAAAAAACACAACGCAACGGCTATGTGCTTTACAGACCACTGTTACATGTAACAAAACAGGAACTCCTTGCCTACTTACATGTAAACAAGATAAAATATTTTGAAGACGCAAGCAATTTGGACGAAAAATATACACGCAATATATTTCGGCATAACTACACAAATCCTCTCTTGCAAAAATATGCACAGGGTATCAAAAAAAGTTTTGCCTATATGGATGCGGATGTAGAGAATTTAATACAAGACACTTCTCTAAAAAAGATAAATGAACTCGCCTGCTTTAAAAAAACACCTACTAGAAGAAATGACATCTATCATATTGACAAATATCTCAAATCAATCAATCATCTCATGAGTGGCGAAGAAAAAAAATTGCTACAAATTCAGGGCAGTGCAGTGATAGGAAGAAAGTATGTGGTGACGATGATGGCAGATTATATTTTGATTGCACCCTATATACAGGCAAAAGATATGCCAAAAAAATTTAAAGAAAAAATGCGATGTTTACATGTAGAGCCGAAATTACGGGGCTATTTGGCAACAGATCCAGAAGCAGTCGAGTTCTTATCTTTGTTATTGGTATAAACTTTCATTGTGAATGATGATTTTATCATTTCTCCCTCACGCTTAAAATCTATAGGAAAATTGACGCCTATAATCCAGTCAGCCTTGTTGAGTGCATCTAAAAAGTTATAGAAATTTTTCGGTGAACTGATTTTTGATGTTGTATTGACTTCATATGTTGCAAAACCCTCTTCATCTTTTGAGCGCTCAACTTTCATTACATGTAAGGATGAAAAAAAAGTTTTATATTTTTTTTCAAACCTGTCAGGGTTAAATGTTGTATCAAAAGCAGTTATGATATGTCTGTTTTTACTCTGTAAATCTTTGAGTGTTTTGAAAGTCTTGTCATAAAAATTCTGATATTTACGCAACTCTACATTCTCTTTTTGCAGCTCAAGCCTGGATTCACGATACTCTTTTCCTTTGGGAATAAGCAGTCCGAAAGAAAAAACAAGCACGAACAGAAACAGAAAAACAGATATAAGTAAAATATATAAATAATGACGGGAAATTTTAATTTTCACTGTCTAGCCCCTCTGTTTGTGATTCATCCATATAGTTTGTCGATACAAACATCAGCCAACCATTTTTTGCAGGATAAAAACTGCTGTATGTTTTATGAAAAATTGAACGTAACGGCGCCTGGAGCATAAAATTATATACATCTTTGTTTGGTGTTATGCCATAGAGTATCAAACCGTTTTTTAAAAGTTGTGCCCGCGAAAGTGTGATGCGCTGTGGCACTAAATCAAAAAGGTTTGCAATCGAATCTTTTAAAACCATATTTTGTGTAAATATTTTTTCTGCCAAAGCCTTTTGCTTTTGAATAAAATTTATTTGATTCTGCATATGATCAATACTGGCTTCAAGTTCTTTTTTGTGTTCTATAATTGATTGCTTATCCTGTATAAATGTATAATCTTTATAAAGCAAAAATGAATATGTAGCAATAAGCATCAGCAGTGTCATCGCAAAAAAAGTGAAAACTATTTGCAATTCCGGTGTCACAGGAGTCTTTTTTCTTGGTTTTATATAGCTGTACTTCATAAACCAAGCTCCAGTTTTGTAAGTTCACATAACTCAGCTCCAAGATCAGTCTGCCTTACATAAACATTAAAAAACATCTCTTCTTCAAGATACTTTTTTAAATCGTTTGTTACTCCTGCAGCATCAGCAATATAAACGTTTTCTACAAATCTGCTTTCATATTTTTCATCTTTGTAAAAGTGTGAAACAGCCAGCTGAATGAGCGTAAACCGTTGATAGTCTTCATTAAAAGATTCATTTTTTTCATCTTCAGGCAACACATTCTCACTCTCCAGCAGTTCCTCTTCAACATCTTTAGAGTCTGAAAACTCATCAATGTCCTCAATAGAATCCAGATCTTCAATATCACCAAAATCATCTAAAGAATCCAGGTCATTTTCATCAACATTTATATCTTCCAAATCAATGCCTTCATCAAGGTCCAGGTCAAGATTTGTATCAATATCTTCATCTATTCCTTCATGAAGTGTAATATCTTCAGCTTCATCAGACGTAAGCATGTCCAAATGTTCTGCATAAAGAAGATTTGAATGTTCAAAAATAGCCACAGAAATAACATTGTTTTGGACAAGAACATACATAGCAAGATTCCCGTTGATTTTATCCTGAAAAAAATTTGCCAAAAGAACAAAAGGAGAAAATATCATATCAACCCCAACATCTTCATATTTGCGTTCTATCTCATAAATATCATTTTTTGCAGTATAAAAAGTCCATTTATTCTCAAAGCATTTGTATTTTGACATAGACAAATCAAAATAATTATCTAACTTGTTTTTTTCACAGGTAAGAAGGGCTCCCTGCACCAAAGATGTATCTAAAACAGCTATGTAAAAGTAAGGAGACTCCTTCATGTACTCAGAAATAAAATCATACATTTGTGTAGTAAGAGAGGTTGTTTGAAATTCAGAGTTTACTTCATCAATTACACCTTTTTTTCCGTATAACTCTATATGAACCAGGGTACTCTCTTTTTGGACAACAATATTCACAAGGACTTTAATGTATAAAGATTCCAGTAATCTGCTCAGCACTCGTTCTCCCCTAAGGGGTGTGCTTTGTTGTAATTTTGTTGTTTCAATGCACTGCCTAATTTTGTATATATCTGCGTCGCTGCCATAGATGTATGTCCCAACAGTTCACTGACATCCACTATCGGTGCACCTCCGTTTAACAAAGAGGAGGCATAGGAGTGGCGAAGCTGGTGGGGTGTGACTTTCAAGGCTACACGCTTAAATATTTTAGTTATCATATATCTTAGACTATTTTCGCTTAATCTTTCGCCATTTTTTTCAAAAAGAAATTTTTTTAGCACAAAAGTTGACAAATATTCATCAATTAGTCTTCTTGTTGATTTTAAAAGTGGTATATCTCTTTGTTTATTACCTTTTCCTATAACCCGTATCCATTCATCAGAAATATTTTCCAATTCCAGTGATGCAAGTTCTGAAATACGCAAGCCCAAAGTATAGAGCATACTCACAAGCAGTTTTTCTTTTACATCACACTTTTGCAAGGCTTCCAGAATATGTTCATGAGAGATGGGCTTTGGCAGTGTCTTTGCAACCTTTATACTCTCATCCGCATGCAAGGTTACATGTAAACCCTGTTCCCGTACAAATGCAACAAAACTTCGAACAGCGCTTAATTTTTTACTGATTGTTTTTGCATTTAAACCAGCGATGTAAATCCTGTAAGGCATCAAGTTCAAAACTGTATGCCCATTTTCCTGCACTATCTCTATGTGCCCAAATGCTTCACCGAGAACATCGGCATAGGTTTTTATCGTTAAATCAGAATAGCCTCTGTGCTCTTCCAAGGATGTAAGAAAATCTTTTTTATATTTATCTATTGACTTTTTCAAGAAGCTTCTCAAAATCTTTATAATATTTTGCTGCTTCACGTACTAACTTTTTATCAGTAATTACGCTTGGAGCAAGTTTTTTATAAGAATCTACCATTATCTCACTCATCAGTTTTATTTTTGCTCTGTCAGCATCACTTATGGTCTCTTTTGCTGCTATGAGATTAATCTCAGCCATATACTCTTTTGCCTGGTCTATGTATTTTTTATACTTTATTGAGGTTTTGGACTGTGCCATTATTGTTGCCGCCATGCGGTTGTATACATCTAAGCTGAAGGCCTCATTTGCACGTTTGTAGGCTTCTTCATAATCACCAATCTCATAATAATATTTTGCTTCTATGGACTTTTCATAAGAGGGATTGAGTAAAAAGTAGATACCCATAATTACTAAAAAAAGAGCAGCCAAAGCCGGAAAAAAAAATTTATTGTTCATGTCTGAGTAACCCCTTTTTTATCAAGTCTCTGGCCTCTTCAAGTTCAAGCCCCTGTATATCCAGCAAATCACTGATATAGTAGGTAATTGTACCAAAAGGTTTGGGAATTACAAACTTATCCCATGAATTTAGCTGCCAGTAACTGCTCGGTTTGATCTCTACAAGGGTAATTTTTACATCCGCTTTTTGTGCCATGACAATGATACCGTCAGCAACCTCATGCCGTGGTCCCTTAGGCCCATCTGGAGTAATACCCAAATCATACCCCTCTTTTAAAGCCTTTATCCCCTGTAAAAGTGCTCTTGCAGCATTGCGTCTGCTGGAACCCCGGATCGTTGAAAAACCAAAATAACTGAGTGTTTTTGCGATAAGTGTACCATCAAAATGATCTGAAATGATGAGTTTTACATGGGGAGTTTTTCTGTAGCGTAAATAGGCATAGGGGATCATCAAAAGTTCCCCGTGCCAGCAAGCCATTATAAAGTTTTCTTCACCAAGTGTTACAGGTGCATGAAAAACTTTTTTATTTGTAAGATAGAGCAATTTTATAAGCAAAGAGCCTATAAAAGGGAGAAGGTAAAGAGCAAGAGAACGACTGATCTTCTTAAGCAACGAGTTCGCCTGTTAAAATTGTTCTGCCGATAGAAGTAATTTTAACATCTCTAAACTCTCCTAACAACTCTTCACTCCCTTTGACTTTGATTACAAGGTTATTGTCACTTCTGCCTGAAACAAAATTGTCTTTGTTTAAATTTTCAAAATAGACACGAAAAGTCTGTCCTAAATACTTTGCATTTATTTCATCTAAAAGTTCATTATGTAATGATTGCAGATACGCAAGCCTCTGTGAAGCCACTTCTTCATCTACCGTATTTGTAAAATGCTGTGCTTCTGTTTCGGGACGGGGAGAATACTTGAATGAAAAAATCTGATCAAACTTCACCTGTTTCATCACATCAATTGTATCTGCAAAATCTTCATCACTCTCACCCGGAAAAGCCACGATAATGTCCGTTGATATGCTTACATCAGGGCACTCTGCGCGTAATTTTTGTACACGGTTCAAAAACCACTCTTTTGTATACCCGCGTTTCATATCTTTGAGCACTTTGCTTGAACCGCTTTGCAGTGGCATATGCATAGATTTGCAGATTTTAGGGTTTTTGGCAAACTCTTCTATAAATTCATCATCCATGTGAAAGGGATGCGGCGATGTAAAACGGATACGCTCTAAGCCTTCTATCTTGGAAAGGCGTCTTAAAAGCTCTGTAAAGTTTACTTTTTCATGCTCACTGGATGAAAAACGACGACCGTAATTGTTAACATTTTGTCCAAGTAAAAAAACCTCTTTTGCTCCGTTTGCTACAGCACGTTTTGCTTCATTTAGAATGAGTTCATCAGGGATGGAAATTTCATCACCTCGTGTTTTTGGAACAATACAAAAGGTACACCGCTTGTCACAGCCTATTGAAATATTAATATATGCTTTATAGGGAGATGTCCTGAAATCATCAAAAGCAAATTCACTTTCATCATAATTTATATCTATCTCCACAGCTTTGTCTTTATGTAAAACTTCACTAATTTTAGAAACATTTCTAGCCCCCAAAACAAAGTTTACATAGGGTGCTCGTTTTATGATCTCTTCACCGAGATGAGAAGCGGTACAGCCACAAACACCGATTTTAGCCGAAGGTTTTTTTCGTTTGTTAAAACCGCCAAGCTCGGAAAACAGCTTATGAACAGGACGTTCTCTCACAGAACAGGTATTTATCAAAATAAGGTCGGCCTCTTCAAGGGTCTGTGTCGTTTCATAGCCCTCTTTTTCGCGTAACTGTGCTATCATATGTTCAGAGTCACGAGAGTTCATAGCACAACCCAGGGTTTCAATAAATAACTTTTTACTCATAAACTGCTCTTTAGCTCATGATGTGAACTTGGTACATGTAGTCATTGTCTGACAACCCGTACTTTACTTCACTCATATAAAAACTTTTTCCCATTGCTTCGTAATGGTCTTGCAGTTCGAGTAAATCTTTATGTGAATTTTCTCTGTCAAAATAAAATATTATACTCTCATTTTTTTCTACTTCTGCATCCAATTTAGCTAAATCAACTTTTTTCGGTTTTGCTTCTAAATCAGTTCTTGCAAATTTTAAATCCATTACTTGTCCTTGTTTATTATTAAAAGTCTTGCATTATAGTAAATATCTACTAAAAATTTGGTTAAAGCTATTTTTAGTAGATTTTAGATACAATTATACACTTCAATTAAGAAATCCCCCACATCGCAATTATTAATGTCAGATTTCTTAAAAACACTAAGGAAACACCTATGGAAAAAATTTTAGATATAGCCGAAGCAATCGGACATGAAAAAGGTTTACAGCCAGAAAAAGTAATGGAAGCACTCAAAACGGCTTTTGTGCAAACTGCAAAAAGAGTCATCGGACAAAACTTTGCTTTTGAAGCACATGTTGACGAAGATACAAAAAATTTAAAAATTATCCAGACAATCACAGTTGTTGCGGATGATGACGAAAAACTTCAGGATGAAGAAATTGCTCCTGCATATATTTCACTTACCGAAGCAAAAGAGTATGATGATCAGGTAGAAATTGGTGATCAACTTCAAATTGATCATGATCTTGAAGACTACGGCAGAACTGCCGCTTCACAACTTCACCGTGAGATAGAGTATCATATACAGAGACTTGTCGAAGATGAAATTTACAACAAATACAAATCAAAAGTCGGCACACTTGTCAGTGGTCGTGTGACACGTGTTGATGCACAAAACAACACATATATAGAAGTAGATGAAATTCGTGCGGTTTTACCGATGAAAAGCCGTATAAAAGGTGAAATCTTTGAAGTGGGTGATCATATAAAAGCGGTTGTAAGACGTGTAAATATGGACAAAGAAAACGGAATGCAAATCGAGCTTTCTCGTACATCTCCTAAGTTTTTAGAAGCTCTTTTAGAGCTTGAAGTACCAGAAATTGCAGAAGGGTCTGTTATCATAGAAAAATCAGCTCGTATTCCGGGAGAGAGAGCAAAAATCGCTCTTTTAAGCACACACCCGCAAGTGGATGCTGTCGGTGCAACAGTCGGTGTCAAAGGTGTGCGTATCAATGCGGTAAGCCAGGAACTCATCGGAGAAAACATTGACTGTATAGAGTACACAACCATTCCTGAACTTTTTGTATCACGTACGATGAGTCCGGCCATTATCTCTCATGTAGAGATTGTGAAAAATGAAGATGGCGAAAATGAAAAAGCCATCATCACACTTCCGGCTGATCAAAAAAGCAAAGCAATAGGAAAAAGCGGTATCAATATCCGTCTCGCTTCCATGCTCACAGGTATGCAGATAGAGCTTGTTGAAAATGATGCAGTCACTACAAATGAGGATGGCACAGTCGAAGAGAAGAAAGAGAGCGTAGACGCACTCGAGGCACTTTTTAGCTAGAAAAGTTTCCCGAAATCGGTACTTTCTATGCTAAAGCATGACTTGTGAGAAAAACTAAATTTTTTTCTGTAGTGCCGAGTGTTGTAATTTGGTTGCCACTTTCAGCCCAGACTAAAGTCATAATATAATGAACCCCAAAAATCGAACCAGTAAATTTTCAAATTTAATTTCAAAATGTTACAATTGAAATAGAAAATATAGGGATAAGAAATGAGTAAAAAGAGAAAAAGTTACAGTGCAGATTTTAA
>JALSKR010000231.1 GCA_026988735.1 Sulfurimonas sp. | reverse complement strand
GTATATAATCGGATAAATTTTGTATTAAGAAAAAATTTGGTTATAATTCCATTCAGAAAATCTGCCCCCATACGGATTTAAAAAATATATAGATATTCGTACTTCGACGAGTATCAAAAGGTAAAAAGATGAAAAAAGGTATTCACCCTCAGTTAGTTGACTGTACTGTAACATGTGCATGTGGAAATAGTTTTGTGACAAAAAGCCAAAAGCCGGAAATGAGAATTGATATTTGTAATGAATGTCACCCGTTCTTTACAGGTGAAGAGCGTATGGTTGATACGGCTGGTCGTATCGAGAAATTTAACGCACGTTACAATAAAAAATAATTTTTTAACTTGCTGACTCTTGTTCCAACTCCGATTGGAAACATCGGTGATATTTCACTCAGAGCAATTGAAGCTCTGAGAAACGCCGATACACTTTTATGCGAAGACACCCGCGTTACAAAAAAACTCATTCATATACTCAAAGAACGTTACAACACCGAGTTTAAAGAAAACCAAAAATTTATTTCGCTGCATTCACATAACGAACAGAGTTTTGTTGAAAAACTAGCGCCCTCTTTTTTTGAGCAAAACATTGTTTATGTGAGTGATGCCGGTATGCCTGGTGTGAGTGATCCGGGGCAGGTGCTTGTTGATTACTGTTTAGAGCATGGTATTGAGTATGATGTGCTTCCTGGCGCGAATGCTGTGCTTACTGCATTTGTAGCAAGTGGATTTTGTGAAACAAAAATGTTGTTTTTAGGATTTTTGGACCACAAAGGCAGCAGTCGCAGTGAAGGTTTAGAGCGTGCTTTGCACAGTGGCTATACCACGATTTTATATGAATCTCCGCACCGTTTGGAAAAACTGCTTGTAGAAATTGCAAAAGAAGCACCACAGAGGGAAATATTTCTGTGCAAAGAGTTGAGTAAAAAATATCAAAGATATCTGCGTGGCACTGCAGCTGAGATACTTGCAAAACTTGATGGAAATTTTCGGGGTGAATGGGTTGTGGTGATTCAGGCAGCGAATAAACAAAACAGTTCTGCCATCAGTGAAAACGATATACTGGCACTGGACTTGCCTAAAAAAGTGCAGGCAAAACTTATCAGTAAAATTACAGGTGAAAATACAAAAGATATCTATCAAAGATTAATGTAAATTTATGAAAAAATTTTAAATAAACACTTTTTTAGATAAAATACTCTCATGTTAATTTATGCCAAACAATCAATATATTATCTTATCAACCACTATCCGCAAAAAATAAAGACTTTGTATCTGGCAAAAGAGCTTGATAAAAAAGAGTACTCCCGTCTTATGAAAATGGGTTTTGAAATAAAAAGAATCCCAAATGAAGCAGCAGTAAAAATGAGTAAAAATGCCAATCATCAAGGTTTTTTGGCTGAGGTAGAAGATTACAAGCTTCATAATTATCAAACATTTTTAGACAAAGATTTTGTTATAGTTCTGGCAGGACTCACAGATGTCGGCAATATCGGAGCAATAGTAAGAAGTGCCTATGCCCTGGGCGTGGATGCGATTATTGTCAGTGGTATCAAACATCTTAACATCGAGCCATTGCTCAGAACAAGTACCGGTGCACTTTTTGATATGCCTTTGGCTGTTGAAAACAACATTCACAATTTACTGAATGATTTTAAGATGTCAGGGTTTGTCAGCTATGGTGCTGATATGGGTGGCATTGATATCAGAGAAGCAAAAATTGCGAAAAAAAGACTTTTGGTCCTGGGCAATGAAGGTGAAGGTCTTACTGCAAGAGTAAGCGCAAAATTAGACAATATAGTCAGTATAAAAATGGCACATGATTTTGATTCGCTGAATGTAAGTGTTGCCGGAGCTATTTTAATGGACAGGATGAGATATGAACAATGACGGGTTGCAAAAATTAAAAGATATCGGTGCACAGAAAATTTATGAAGACACACATATACCGGTGGGACATATACAGGCAATTTTACATGTAAGCTTTGACGGTTTGAATAAAATTCAGTTTATAGGTTTCATTTCAATACTCCAAAGAGAGTATAACATTGATTTAAGTGAACTGAAAAATGCCGGAATTGCTTATTATAATGAAAAGAATCCGATTGAGACAACTACTGAAGACGGGATTTTCATAGCACCGAAAAAACAGAAGAACTTTACACTTCTTTATATTTTACTTGGGATGGTTGCCCTGCTTGCTGCGCTGTATTATACAGTGGAGTATACAGATAATAATAGTCAAAATACTCCTCCAAAAGAGAATAGCAGCACTGCAGATGAGAAAAAAAGCACTAACGAGATTCTATCAGTTGACACAAATGCCAGCCAAAAAGATGAAAACAAGACGCTTAAAGATAAAAACACGACACAGGAAGTTGCAGTAAAAAAAGAAAAAGCTATAGAGAAAAGTTTTAAAATTATTGCAAGATCAAAAGTCTGGATGGGATATATTGATGTTGCAACAAACAGGAAGTATCAAAAGACATTTACGGGAGAGTTTGATCTTGATCCAAACAAAGAGTGGCTTTTGATTTTTGGTCATGGCTATATAGATGTTGTCACGGATGCAGAGAAGAAGAAATTTAATTCGAAAAAAACATTAAGACTTCTGTATAAAGACGGTGCAGTGAAGGAGTTGACTTTTGAGGAGTTTAAAAGACTCAACAGAGGCAGTGCATGGTAAAAGTCTTTGCTCTTATAGCACTCCTTTTCAGTTTTGCAAATTGTGCTGATATAACACAAGACCCACTGGATGTGAAAATCAAAAGCTTTTTAGGTGAAAAATCCTATGAAACAAATAAAGATTTTATCAATGTAATTTTTGAACCGAAATCCTCTTTTTATGTCAAAGACAGAGTCAATGCGGTAAAAGTTATACAGACACTCAAAGACAATGGTCTGTTAAATCTTTTTTTCCGTTCACCACAGGATTTTCGGCTCAATTTCAAAACAAGCGGATATCCCCTCTTTTTTGTAAAAATTATGGAAGACACTTTACAAAACCTTGGTTATTTCAGGTATGTGACAACAGCATCAAATTTTGACAGTTCAGAATTTTCATGGAGTATCAATCTTACATCAGAGTATGCAACTGACCCTTTGATACTGCAAAATGAATTGCAAAAAAGCGGTTGTACCATTATAGATGTAGACAAAAATTCTGTAAAAGAGTGGACATATATTATTGACATTACAAACGGATATCTCAATGTGGCACAGTTACATACGGGGGAAGAGTTGAAACTGAAGCGTTCCTTGTATGCCCACTGGCTTGATATTTCAAAAATCAGAAGTTTGACGATTAAGAGTTCAAGAAGGAACAGATGGTATCCGTATATTGCTTATTATGATGCTTCTTTACATCTTTTAAAACTTTTTAAAAAAAATAAAATCTATAAAAAACTGGCACTGGCAATACCTAAAAATGCGAAATATATAAAAATATCGGATATGCATACGCTCAAAAATGTCAAAGATGGGCTTATGTTGTATCCGCGAGGTACAAGATAAGTAGCTGACCATAACTTTATTCTAATAATTTTTCGCTAAAATAGCACTAAATATTTCATGTTATAGGGTAAAAAATGTTTGATGAGTTTAATTTTAACAGAGTAGAGAGACTTCCCAAGTATGTATTTGCGGAAGTTAATGATATAAAAATGGCAGAACGCCGCGCCGGTAAAGATGTTATAGATTTTTCTATGGGGAATCCCGATGGTCCAACGCCGGAGCATATAAGAAACAAACTTGTCGAATCAGCCCAAAAAACTAAAACACACGGATACTCTTCTTCAAAAGGTATTCCAAAACTGCTCAAAGCAATAGCAGACTGGTATGAACGCCGTTATGACTGTAAGCTTGATCCTGAAACTGAATGTGTTGCAACTATGGGTTCAAAAGAAGGGTATGCGCACCTTACCTATGCCATTACAAACATAGGGGATGTGGCGGTTGTCCCTGACCCTACCTATCCGATTCATGAGTACTCTTTTATTTTGGCCGGAGGAAATGTTATCAAATTCGGTATAGAGTTTGATGAGCATTACCGTGTTGATGAAGACAAATTCTTTGAGAGTCTGGAAAAAGTTTTTAAAGAGAGTTCTCCAAAACCAAAATATGTTTTAGTAAACTTTCCGCACAATCCGACAACGGCAACTGTTACACCTGCGTTTTATGAACGTCTTGTTGCAATGGCGAAAGAGAAGAGATTTTATATAATTTCTGATATTGCCTATGGTGATATTACTTTTGACGGGTATAAAACACCATCAATTATGAGTGTTCCTGGAGCAAAAGATGTGGCAGTTGAGTCATTTACCCTTTCTAAGTCTTATAATATGGCAGGCTGGCGTGTCGGCTTTTTTGTTGGGAACAAAAAACTTATCGGAGCATTGCAAAAGATAAAATCATGGCTTGATTACGGGATGTTTACGCCTATTCAGGTGGCGGCAACAGTTGCACTTAACGGTGATCAGAGTTGTGTCCAAGAGATTACACAAAAATACAACCATCGTCAAGAGGTGCTTATTGAGGCTTTTGGCCGTGCAGGATGGCACATAAATAAAAATGAGGCAACAATGTTTTCATGGGCTAAGATTCCTGATTGTGTTGCTCACCTTGGTTCTTTGGAGTTTTCAAAGCGTCTCTTGCTCGAAGCAGGTGTGGCAGTTGCTCCTGGAATAGGTTTTGGTGAATACGGTGAGGGGTATGTGCGTATCGCACTCATTGAAAATGACAATAGAATCCGTCAAGCGGCAAGAAATATAAAAGAGTTTTTAAAAAAGTTTGATGGTTGCAAGAAAGAGAGTACAAAGTAATGATACAAGTTGGAATAATAGGTGTAGGTACAGTCGGTACAAGTGTAGCACAGATTTTAAAAGAGAATGCTGATGTGATTTCTGCCCGTGCGGGTGTTGATATAGTTGTTAAAAGCGGTGTGGTGAAAAACCTTCAAAAAGAGAGAGGTTTGGACATAACACTTACAGATAATGTAGATGACATTATCAATGATGATGAAATAGACATCGTTGTAGAGTTGATGGGCGGCGTAGAAGAGGCATTTGAAGTTGTCAAGCGTGCGCTCAAAGCCGGGAAGTCTGTTGTGACGGCAAACAAAGCACTTTTGGCATACCATCGTTATGAACTGCAAGAGATTGCCAAAGACAAAGCCTTTGAATTTGAAGCAAGTGTTGCAGGCGGTATTCCTATTATTACAGCACTGCGTGATGGTTTATCTGCTAATCATATAGAGTCAATAGTGGGCATTATGAACGGTACATGTAACTATATGATGACGAAAATGACAAATGACGGTGTTGCCTATGATGATATTTTAAAAGAGTCTCAGGAACTCGGATATGCAGAGGCTGACCCTACTTTTGATGTGGGCGGATATGATGCAGCGCACAAACTGCTTATATTGGCATCAATTGCCTATGGTATTGATGCAAAACCGGAAGATATTCTTATAGAGGGTATACAAAATGTTACACAGGATGATATATCTTTTGCAAAAGAGTTTGGGTATGCTATCAAGCTTTTGGGTATTGCAAAAAAAGACAATAATGAAGTCGAACTGCGTGTACATGCCTGTTTAATCAAACAAGATGAAATGATAGCAAAGATAGACGGCGTTATGAATGGTATCTCTGTTGTTGGTGACAAAGTAGGTGAAACACTTTACTACGGACCGGGTGCAGGTGGAGATGCTACGGCTTCTGCTGTTGTGGCAAATATTATAGATATTGCAAGAAGCGGAAAATCCACTCCTATGCTCGGGTTTAACAGACCAATGGAAAGGAGTCAGCTGACACTCAAGCCAACTGAAAAAATCAGATCAAAATACTACTTGCGAATCAATGTTTCAGACAGAGCAGGCGTATTGGCAGGATTGACAAAAATCTTTGAACAAAACGACATTTCGATTGAGACAATGCTGCAGCGTCCGACAGAAAACGCAAGTGCAAATCTTTTAATATCTACACATATGGCTTTGGAAAAAGATATTCAGAATATGATGACGGCAATAGAAAAACTTGACTTTGTCAATGCAAAACCTGCTATGATCAGGATTGTATAAAACGGTGAAAATTCTTATTACGGGTGCGAGTTCCGGTCTTGGTGTGGAATTTGCCCGTCAATATGCTGCTTCAGATGTAGAGCTTATTTTACTTGCACGCAGAAAAGAGCGACTGGAGCATTTGAAAAATGAACTCAAAACGCAATGTAAATCTGTCACTGTAATTCCAGTGGATGTAACTGATTTTTCTCTTTTACAAGAAAAAATAGACCAAACAGGTGTAGTGGATTTAGTGATTTTAAATGCAGGTATATCGCTTGGGCATGCAAGTGATACTATCCCTACAATAAAAGCATTTCAAAATCTTTATAATGTTAATGTACTTGCAAATCATGCTATATTAGAAGTTTTACTACCAAAGATGCAAGCACAAAAAAGCGGACATATTGTATTTATATCTTCTTTGTCTTCGCTTTTTACACTTCCGAGCGCCAAGGTGTATGCCTCATCAAAACGTGCACTCAATGCCTATGCAGAGGGTGTTCGTTATAAATATGCAAAAGACGGTTTACATGTAAGCATACTTTTACCGGGATTTATAAAGAGTGAGCTGACTGATAAAAATGATTTTACTATGCCCTTTTTGCTTGAAACTAAAGAGGGTGTAAGGCGGATGAAAAAAACGATAGATAAAAGAAAGAAGGTATATGCTTTTCCTCTTAGATTTTATTTAATCATTCGGTTGATGCAATTACTTCCATCAGCCTTAAGGCAAAGAATTGTAAACTACCTTTCATAAAGTCATGTATTTCAGGTTTTTAAAAAAGTGTATCTTAGAAGACAAATCCTCGCTTCGCTCTGAGCTTCAGGATATACTTTTTAAAAAATCTTATCGAATGAATGATGGTGTTAGGGAGCGCGGAAAAAATGGGAAATATAGAAACAATAGACAGTGTATGTACATACTGCGGTGTAGGCTGTGATATAGCAGCAGATGTGGATGTACAAGAGAATAAAATAAAAAAAATATATGCACACCCTGACGGAGTGGTTTCTCAGGGAAAGCTTTGTATAAAAGGCAAATACGGTTTTGATTTTGTAGATGCGGAGGACAGACTGCGTACACCTCGAATTCGTAAAAGCTTTTTAGAGAAGAACCCGTCTATTAAAGATGCTATTTCTAAGTCTTTGGTAGATTTTGATAAAACGTGGTATGAGTGTGATTTAGAGGCGGCAACGACTGCCTGTGTACTCAAACTCAAAGAGATTCAAGCACAGTACGGTCGCAAATCTGTGGCTTCCATCGGTGGGGCAAGAACGTCTTGTGAGAGTTCTTATCTTTTTCAAAAATTTACCCGTCATACGCTCAATTCTCCGCATGTTGATAACTGTGCGCGTGTATGTCACTCTCCTTCTTTGAAAGGAATGCGTGTAACCATAGGTGAGGGTGCGGCAACAAATCCTTATAATGATATTTACAATACCGAGTTTATGATAGTGATTGGTTCAAATACGACAGAAGCACATCCTATTATCGCAAATCGTATTCTTGATGTAGCCCGTGAACATGATAATTTGGCAGTATTTGATGTGCGGGAAATAAAATTGCA